>NZ_RZSB01000059.1:0-14776 GCF_004023285.1 Mesorhizobium sp. M2A.F.Ca.ET.067.02.1.1 | reverse complement strand
TGCCGGGTATCGACGCTTTTGCGGGGTCGAGGCAGATGCGGCGCGGAGCGTCGGATCGCAGACCTCGAGGAGTTTTCATGACCAGACATCTTTTGCCTATCGCGCTCGCTGCCGCAGTCGCATTCCCGGCGCTGGCAAGCGCCGCCGACACGCAGCCCCCACCCCGCATTATCGTGTCCGGCGAAGGCGAAGCGACGGTGGCGCCCGACATGGCGATCCTTTCGCTGAGCGTCATGCGCGAGGCAAAGAGCGCGCGCGAAGCGCTCGACGCCAACAACGACGCCATGGCGGCGGTCATTGCGGCGATGAAATCCGCCGGCATTGCCGAGCGCGACCTGCAGACGGCGGGCATCCAGATCAACCCACGCTACAACTATACCAACAAGGCCGACGGCAGCCAGGAGGCCGAGCTCGTCGCCTATCAGGTGACCAACACGCTGTCGGTGCGCGTGCGCGACGTCGACAAGACTGGCGAGATCCTCGACAAGGCGGTATCGCTCGGCGTCAACCAGGGCGGCGGCATCGCCTTCACCAATGACGATCCGAAGGCGACGATCACCGAGGCGCGCAAGAAGGCTGTCGCCGATGCGATGGCGAAGGCCAAGACACTCGCCGAAGCGGCCGGCGTCAGCCTGGGCAAGGTGCTCGAGATCACCGACCAGAATATCGCGCCGGCGCCGATGCCGATGGCGGCCAAATCATTCGACGCGGCCCGTTCGGCCGTCCCGGTGCAGGCTGGCGAGAATTCCTACAACGTCCAGGTCACGGTCACCTTCGAGCTGAAGTAACGATCGGCCGGCACGCCGCAGGCGCGCCGCCACCATGCAAAAAACCCCGGGGGATCGTTTCCTCCGGGGCTTTTTCGAGCCACGCCTCATCGTGAGAGGCTGATAGGCGATCCTCGCAGATCGCCCTCTCAACCTCAGCGATAGATGATTGGGCAGCCGCGCTCGTTGGCGAACACAACCACGACGCGGTCGCCATACTGGCGGCCGACGACCTTCACCGTGCGGCGGCTGACGTCGACGATGCGGACGCGGTGGAGGCCCATGCGCTCGGCCTTGTCGAGCGCGCGGTCCGGCGAGCAGCCGCGCCAGCCGCGGTCACGGCGCCAATCGCGGCGGTAGTAGCCGTCGTCGTCGCCCGTATAGACGCCGAAGCGCGGATCCTGGTTGTTGCCGAAACCGAGATAGAGGCTGTCCGCATGCGCCGGGATGGCGGCCAAGGTGCCAAGCCCGACAATAGCCGAAAGGGCTGCCGTCTTGATCTGGTTGAACATTGTCTTCTCTCCTTGTTGTGGGCTTTCGCCCGTAGAACCGATGATTGGAAAATGCCTTTTTGCACCTGAACTTTCCGCGAACCGGCCGTTCATGTCCGGTTCATATAAGCGCGAAGCCGCCAGGGTTCGTCGCTCGCACTCAAAAACGCCACCCCAGGAGTTCTAAACGCGAACCCGCCAGGGTTCGTCGCTCCCCGTGAAAAGTGCCGTTCAGGGTTCTAAACGCGAACCCGCAGGGCGTCGTTCCTCGCCACAAGTGCCCCTCAGCGGTCGTCATCAGGATGCGAACCGGCTACGGTTCATCGTCCAATATATAATCAAAATAGTCGTCCGGCTCGGCCAGATCGGTTTCCTTGGCCTTCACCCGGCCCTGGATCGAAATGCCGGCTTCATGCACGGTCGCAGCACTTCCCGAAACGAGCCTGTGCCACCAATAGAGATCATGGCCCTCGGCGATCAACCGGTAGGCGCAGGTCTTGGGCAGCCAGGTGATGGTGCGCACGTTCTGCGGCGTCAGCCCGACGCAGTCGGGCACCCTTGTCAGCCGGTTTGCATAGTCGGAGCAACGGCAGCTTTCGGCGTCGAACAGCCGGCAGCCAACGCTTGTCCAGAAGATCTCGCCCGTATCCTCGTCCTCGAGCTTCGACAGGCAGCATTTGCCGCAGCCGTCGCATAGCGATTCCCATTCGGCCGGGGTCATCGCCTCAAGCGTCTTGGTTTTCCAGAATGGCGCGGTCATGGGGGTGGATTTGGCCCTCCGCGGCCTCCCGGTCAAGCGCTGCTGTCCCAGTGACCCGGTATCAACATTAGAAAGACACGAAATTGCCTTCAAAAGGCCAGCCGAACATCCTTGGCTGGCGTCAATGCCCTGTAACGGAACCAATTGCGGCTGATGAAAGTTTGGGCAGGGATGGGACCCCATTAGGAGAAAATGATATGAAACGCCAACCACGGATTCTGGCGGGCACGGCCATCGGCCTGCTTATGGCATCCGCGCCGTTGGGCGCGTACCCGCTGCAGGGAGGTGTCGCTTCTGGCAGCCTGCACGGCGCACCGCTGATACTGGCTCAGGCCGCTTGCGCCGAAGGCCAGTCGGCCGAGGAATGCGCGCAGGGCGGAACCGAGCAGCCGAAGAGGAGGAAGCGCGAGCAGCAGCAAAGCGAAACGGCGCCGGCAGCCGAGCAGGCAGCACCTGCCGAGACCGAGCAACAGCCGCGCAAGAAGCGGCACGAGCAGCAGCAGATGGACAATGCCCAGTCCGGGGAAGTCCCGGCCGAGCAGCAGTTCAAGCCGCGCAAGAAACGCGACCAGCAACAGATTGAGGCAGCACCCGCCGATCAGGGCGGCCAGCCCGCGACCGACGAGCAGCAGTTCAAGCCCCGCAAGAAGCGCGACCAGCAACAGCAGATCGAGGCCGCGCCGGCCGACCAGGGTGGCGTACCCGCGACCGAGGAAGTGCAGCCGCGCAAGAAGAAACGCGATCAGCAGCAGCAGATCGAGGCAGCGCCGACTGACCAGCAGCCTGCGGAACAGGTGGCGCCGGCTGCCGGTGACCAGCAGCAAGGCAACCAGGGCCGCAAAAAGCGCAAGCACGATCAGCAGCAGAGCGTGCCCGCCGGCCAGGCCGGCGAGCAGGTCGCGCCGACCGACCAGACCGCCCCCGCCAACGACAATCAGCAAGGCGGCAACCAATTCAAGAAGAGGCACAAGCAGAACCAGCAGGGCGAGACCGCCCCGGCCGAGCAGACGCAGACCAACGAGCCGGCCAAAAAGCTGGCGCCGGCGGGTGAGCCTGTGCCGCAGGCCGAGCCACTGCAGAATGGCGAGCAGCCGGTCCAGGGCGAACAGGCTCAGGACAGGAAGAAGCGCGGCAAGAAACCGACGGCCGAACAGCCGGCGACGGGTGAGCAGCCCGCGACCGGCGAACAAACCAAGACCGGCCAGCCCACGACCGGCGAGCAGCAGCCTGTCACCGGTGAACAGCCGGTCACCGGCAATCAGCCCGCGAACAACAACCAACCGGCCGCCGGCGGCAATGCCGCGCAGGGTGAAACCGCCAATCCCAACGAAGCGCCGGTTCTGGACAGCCAGAAAGATGCCTTCCGCAAGCGTCGCGGTGGCCAGAATGGTGGCGCCCAGAACGACAACGGCCAAGCCGGCAATGGCCAGAACGCCAACCAGGCCGGACAGCAAGGCGGCGAGCAGGCGCAGCAGCCGGCTCCGGTCGATCAGGGCCCGCCGCCCTCAGACGACAAGTCGGCGCAGCAGGCGATCAAGCCCGAGAGGATCGTCCCGGTGGACCAGGAGAAAGGCAAGCGCATCGAGCTTACGCCGGAACAGATCGTGCGCGAGCGTCGCCGGCCGCAGGGCGCGGATGTCGTCAAGCAGTTCGGCGACCGGGTGATCCTGCAGTTCAACAACCAGACGTTCGTGGAAAGCAACGAGGCGCCTCGCATCACCCGCGGCGCCAGGGATGTCTACTACGAGGATCTCTCCGGCGGCCGCACCCGCGAAATCGTCGAGCGCGACAACGGCGTCAGGATCATCACCATCCGCAATCGTAATGGCGACGTCATCCGGCGATCGCGCATTACGCCGGATGGCCGCGAATATGTGCTGACCTATGTCGACGAGCGCTACTACAACGATGTCGACGAGTGGCGCGATCCCGGCGACGAACTGCCGCCGATGCGGCTCACCATCCCGCGACGGGACTACATACTGGATTCGGAGGAAGTCGAGGATCCCGACGAGTATTATACCTTCCTCGAGCAGCCGCCGGTGGAGAGGGTGCAGCGTCTCTACTCGATCGACGAGGTGAAGCGGTCGGCCCGCGTGCGCGATATCGCTCGGCGTATCGATCTCGATACGCTGAACTTCGACTTCGGCTCGGCGACGATCTCCGACACCGAAGTGCAGAAGCTCGATGGCGTTGCCAGCGCCATGGAAAAACTGCTCAAGAAGAACCCGGCCGAGACCTTCCTGATCGAAGGCCACACCGACGCCGTCGGCACGCCGGAGGCAAATCTTGCCCTCTCGGATCGTCGTGCCGAAGCCGTTGCCGAGGCGCTCACCAATGCCTTTGGCATCCCGGCCGAGAACCTCACCACGCAGGGCTATGGCGAGGAATATCTCAAGGTCAACACGCCTGGGCCGAACCGTGAGAACCGCCGTGTCGCTATCCGCCGCATCACTTCGCTGGTGGCGCCGGTGGCAAGCAACAGCGAGCAGTAATCGATGCATGTCGCCCAAAACTGTGCAGCGGTTTTGGGGCAACGACATGCATTAGACAAAGTCATAGACCGCGCCGCGCTGAATTCGTTCAGCGCGACGCGGTTTAGCCTTTGATTTCAAGGTCCTGATCGGATTTTGGAATCAGCGCTTGAGAGGAAGGCCCGTCCGCGTCGGAGGGGCCTTTTTCTTTCTTGGCTCAAGAAGATTTGTCCTGTCGACTGGAGCTAACTCATTGAATTGCCGCATTGGGACACCCAGCTTCCGGTCAGGGCGTTCCCTGCCCTGTCCCGACTCCAGCGGGACATGACTGAGCCCCGCCGGTCCCCCTCTCCGGCGGGGTTTTTTGTCTTGAAAACCGATCCTGTCTGGCCGAAATACCCTCTATCGTAATCTGACCGGAAGCCTTCATGAAGCGTCTCGAACTCGCCATCGAATCCGTCATCCTTGCCTCGCGCTGGCTGCTGGTCGCCTTCTATCTCGGACTCGGCGTCGCGCTCGCGATCTATGCGCTCTCCTTCGGCAAGAAGCTCTACGAGTTCGTGACGAGCGTCTTCACGCTCGGCGACACGGACACGATCCTGAAGATGCTCGGCCTGATCGACGCCGCGCTTGTCGCCTCACTGGTGGTGATGGTGATCATCTCGGGCTACGAGAATTTCGTCAGCCGCTTCGACGATCAGGACGGCGAGGTCCATTGGCTGGGCACGATCGATGTCGGCTCGCTGAAGGTCAAGGTCGCCTCGACCATCGTCGCGATCTCGTCGATCCATCTGCTGCAGATCTTCCTCAACCACGCTTCCTACACGGCGGAGCAACTGATGTGGCTGACCATCATGCATCTGGCCTTCGTGCTTTCGGCGCTGATGCTGGCCTATATCGACCGGGTGATGGCGCTGGCCAAGGGCAAGAAGATGGAAGAATAGGCGCGAAGAGGCGCTCGGGCCCACAAGCGGCCCAAGCGCAGCTTCCGTTTTACCTCCGCGATGGCGTGCAGTGCTCCGTAAACCGCGACACAGCTGCGTGTCGTTTTCGACAGGCGGATGGCGCGGCCCTCAGGCCGCGCTCGCGATCCCGGCCGCAAAGACCATGACCGTGGGCGGGCATTTCGCCGCTCTGGAGCAGCCGGACCTGCTCGCTGAAGAGGTGCGCGCGTTCTTCAGGCCCTGCGCGGCCGGCTCGTAGAGGCGAGGTCCGCGTAACTGCCGCTACCGCTCATCGTTCGAGGCGAAGACACGTCCGTCTCGCCTCGCGCAGAACTTCGGCCCTAAGCAGCGAGGAGCCTCCGGTTCAGCTGCATTTCTCGCCCGGAGCCGCCGTGTCATGGAAGCCAGCTGAGCTCGGCCTTGAGAGCGCGCGTTTGGCCGTGCGGAAGATGGTTTCAAAAAAAGCCGGCCATATAGCTGAAACGGTAATCTTTATCAGGGCGGACAAAATTGTAACCGGTTGCGACCTTAGTATCGTCGCTCTTGTACATAGACCATATGGCCAGCAATTCGCCGTGGTGAACAAAGACCTTGTCGGTCTTGAAGTACGTTCCCGGCATCTTCTTCTGGAAGTCCTCGATATGCGCGATGAGGCCGTTGCGGGTTTTGCCTTCTCCACCCGGGTTCGTGAACACGACGTCGTCGGAAACGCTCTGCTTGAGAAGGCGCTCGCGTTCGGCTGCGGCGATTGGGCCGTAGGCGGCGAGATAGGCGTCCCACCGTCCTTCAAGACTATCGATAGCCATAATCAAATCCTCGGATGTTTTAGTGTTTGCCCCAAGCATGGGAGTGAAACGCGCAATTGACGTTCAGCGTGCTCAGGGAATATATGTCTACGGGGCCGTACGGTCGATAATCGAAAGCCCAAAACCGTTTACGTATCGTCCAATCCGCATGGATCCACTCCTCGATCTCATTGGCTTGCTTCGGCCGCGCGCAACATTATGGGGAGGTCTCGAAGCCTCAGGCCGATGGGCTTTGTCGTTTCGAAAGAGAGACGATCTTCTGTTTTGCTGGGTCGAGCAAGGCGAGTGTCAACTGGTCCGGTCCGCTCATTCACCCGTGCTATTGCAACGCGAGGATTTCGTCCTGATCCGGACTTCCGCGCCATTCACTCTCACATCCGACCCGTCGATAGAGCCGGTGGACAGTGAAGCGGCGGTCGCTGCGACGAAGAATCCTCGTCTGCGGCTCGGTGAGGGCACGGACTCCCCCGTTACCTTGCATGCGGGCCGGTTCAGCTTCGATACGGCCAATGAGAATCTTTTGGCCGGTCTGATGCCATCCTTCGTCCATATACTGGCCGATGACACATCCTCGGGCCGCGTGCGCTCGCTGTTGTCGATGAACGAGACAGAATCCAGATATCCTGGACCCGGCAGCGAATTTATCATCGCACGCTTGGTTGAATTAATACTTGTGGAGATATTGCGGACAAAAGTGCCGCAAGTGGATGAAGAGCATGCAGGTCTGCTCGCCGGCCTTGCCGATCCGGTAACCTCGCGCGCGCTCTCTGCAATGCACAAAGACGTTGCCCACAACTGGACCGTTGCGGATCTAGCTCGGCTTTGCGGTGTTTCCCGGTCATCATTTGCTACCAGATTCCGCAAGGTCGTGGGAACAGGTCCTATCGAATACCTGCTGCAGTGGAGGATGGCCGTGGCCAAGGATGAGCTGCGCCGCGGAACGCGGAGCGTTGGGGAGATCGCCTTGGCGATCGGCTTTCAATCGTCGAGCGCATTCAGCACGGCGTTCGCACGCGTTGTGGGATGTCCACCGAAATACTTCAGCTGCCTCCCTCCAGGGCAGCTTTGATCTAGTCGACACGCGGTAGGATGTAGCCGAAGCCACGCATCGTGCGATGAACGATCCCTCAAGCCTGTGTGCGGATTTCCGCAGGAGCTGGCGCGTGGGCCTGCACGTCAGCGACGTGACATCGGCCGAGCGCCCTGGCTCCGTGCAAGGAGGCCGCGACGAGGCCCTGCATCGAGGTGGTCGGACGACCGATCAGCCGCCCCAGTGCGCCACCGTCGTCGAACAGCGCCCCGCGTGAGGCCGCGGCGTCGGCATCGGCCAGAAGTGCAGCGAGATCGGCTGGCAGGCCGGCGCCCGTCAACACATCCCTGTAGTCAGCCTCGGACAGATCGTTGTGGATGATCGTCTTGCCTGATTGCCGCGAGACCTCCGCCGCAAGCTCGGCAAATGTGAAGGCAGGGTCTGCGGCGAGCTCGTAGGTCCTCCCCGCCTGATCGCTGGCCGTGAGCACCGCGGCTGCGGCCTCGGCATAGTCCCGCCGCGCCGCGGATGGCGCGGCCCTCAGGCCGCGCTCGCGATCGCGGCCGCAAAGTCGCGATAGGTGTGCAGGGGGCGGCCCAAAATACTGGTCAGCCGTACAACGTCATCGGTCTCCGGGATCATGCCGTCGCTGACATAGCGCTCGGCCATCAGACGCATTTCATAGGCCGTCCATTTCGGCATGAAGCTCGCCATGTTCTGCTCGAACGCGCCGGGATCGTCGCCTCCATAGACCACCGGGCGACCCAGAAGGTCCGACCAGATCCTGGCCACGTCGAGGCCGGTCAGCGTGTCAGGCCCCACCACGTTGATGGTCTCGATCGGCAGCTTGCCGGGTGCGGCGTCGCGGCGGATCAGCTCGATCGCGGCTACTTCGGCGATGTCACGCGCGTCGACCATGGCTACGCCCTTGCTGCCAATCGGCATCGGATAGACGCCGTGCTCCATAATGACGTCCTTTACCATCGACTCGTTGTCGATGAAGTAGGTCGGACGCAAGATGGTGGCGCTGAAGTCCATCTGCACCAGCATGCGCTCGGCGCCGAACTTAACGGCGAAATGCGGGACGTTCACTGCCCGATCGGCTTTGAAAACCGAGAGATAGACGACACGGTCGACGCCCGCTTCGCGAGCAACGTTGAGCGTGATGATCGCCTGGGCGAATTCGTCACCCGTAACGGCATTGAGCAGGAAGAGCGTGGTCACGTCCTTGAAGGCGCTGCGCAGCGCATCGATGTCGAGGAGATCGCCCTTGGCGACGTCGACACCGGTCGGAAAGCTGGCTTTAGCGGGGTCGCGGGTCAGCACACGCACCGTCGCGCCGCGCTGAAGGAGTTGATCGACGACATGGCGGCCGACGCGGCCGGTGGCACCTGTAACGAGGATGGTCATTGGGGTTCACTTTCTGTTTGAGTTAAAAGGCACGCTCAAAATGAGTGATCCACATTCATCCCGATAGATGGTACGTTTGGACAGGTCGTCTCATTGGTGGAACAGAAAAGAACAAAATCGTGGATCTTCTGGCTCTTGCCGACTTCAACCTGGTGGCCCGCCACGGCGGGTTCGGAAAGGCCTCGCGCGCAGCCGGCCGGCCAAAGGCTACTCTTTCCAGACGCGTGGCCGATCTCGAGGCAAGTCTTGATCTGCGCCTGTTCGAACGTGGTTCGCGGACGCTCAAGCTCACGGAGGAGGGACGGGCCCTGTTTGAACGAACGGGCTTTCTGCTCACAGAACTTGATGAGACGGCGAAGGCGATTGCTTCGGGCGGCCATAGCCCGCGTGGCCGCCTGCGCATTAGCGCGCCACTGCTCTTTTCTCAGACCGCGGTCGGAAAGCTCGCGGCCGGCTTCGTCCTTAGATACCCGGAGGTTCGGTTGGAGATCACCACGGAAGACAGGGCCGTGGATATGATCGAAGAAGCCTACGACCTCGTCATCCGGGTCAACCCGGAGCCGGATGCCACCCTTGTTGGGCGAGTGTTCCTGCGCGATCGGCTGGTGGTGGTGGCCAGTCCGCACCTGACGCTCCCAGCCCCGGGAGGTCTCGTTCCCGCGATCAGTCGAGGCTCGTTGAACGAGTCCGAAGCCTGGCAAGTCACGACCTCGTCCGGCAAGTCGACGATCAACGCCAAGCCGGTGCTCAGCCTGGCGTCGTTCGTCATGGTCCGGGATGCGGTGCGCATGGGGCTCGGCGCGGCGCGCCTCCCGTTGTCGCTTGCCAGTGGCGATTTGGCTGCCGGCAGGCTGGTGCATTGGGGGGATGTGTCGGGGCCCGAGACGGCGCTTTGGGCCCTTTATCCGTCGAGGCGTTTGCTCAGCCCCCGCGTGTCAGCGTTCCTCGACTACTTGAAGGAAGCCTTTCCGCAGGGGACGGCTGATGAATTGGCAGCCTATGTCGCGGACTGAGCAATTCGGCCACCGTTCCTACGAACCCACCCGCGGCGAGCAAAACGGCGAACAAGACAAGCGGAGCAAGTGGGAAAACTCCGGGTGGCGCAACACGCTCAACACCGCAGCCGCCATGGTGACGGCCGTTGGTGTCAGCGCAACGCGTGTTGCACGCCCGTTCTGTCAACGTGACATCGGCTGAGCGCCTGGCTCAGCCGTGCAAGGAGGCCGCGACGAGGCTCTGCATCGAGGTGGTCGGACGACCGATCAGCCGCCCCAGCGCGCCACCGTCATCGCCTCCGACGGTGGAATATGGACTGACGTCATTGGGGCAGGAACTGCTCCCCGCGATCAGATCGATCGTCGAGGTCGGCTCGCGCCTGCTGCTGCGTGACTCTTCAGGCTAGAGCGGTCGCGCGGTTTGCTTGCCGAGAAAAAATTCCGAAGCTGGCCGCCGAATTAGAATAATCTATCTCTACAGACTTAGTGGAATAATACCCTATAGCGCGATGCGGCCGCGTCGAGGCAGTTTGACGCCATAGGAACAGACAGGAATGGTTCACGAAACCCCAGACCGCATCAAAGTGCTGTGGTTCCTGCCGACCCATGGCGACAGCCGCTATCTTGGCACCTCGGAAGGGGGCCGGGCGGTCGACCTGCCTTATCTGACGCAGGTGGCCCAGGCGGCCGACACGCTTGGCTATTACGGCGTGCTCCTGCCGACGGGCAGGTCCTGCGAAGATTCCTGGGTTATCGCATCGGCTCTGGCGCCGTTGACAGAGCGGTTGCGTTTCTTGGTCGCGGTGCGGCCCGGCCTGCAGTCGCCGACGCTCGCGGCGCGCATGACGGCAACGCTCGACCGCATCTCCAACGGACGGCTGCTGATCAATGTCGTCACCGGCGGCGATCCGCTGGAGAACAAGGGCGACGGCATCTTTCAGTCGCATGCCGAGCGCTACGAGGTGACGCAGGAATTCCTGCAGGTCTACAAGCGCGTGCTGAGCGGCGAGACGGTCGAGCATCAGGGCAAGCATTTCCGCATCGAGGATGGCCGCCTCCTGTTCCCGCCGGTGCAGACGCCCTATCCGCCGCTCTATTTCGGCGGGTCTTCCGATGCGGGCTCGACCGTGGCGGCGCAGGAGATCGACAAATATCTGACCTGGGGCGAGCCGCCCGCCGATGTCGCGCGCACGCCGAAAAAGCGGGTCGCAAGCTCTCCTTCGGCATCCGCCTGCACGTCATCGCCCGCGAAACCACCGAGGAAGCCTGGGCCGCCGCCGATAGGCTGATCAGCCGGCTCGACGACGCGACCATCGCTTCGGCGCAGAAGGTTTTCGCGCGCATGGACTCGGTCGGCCAGGCGCGGATGAGCGCGCTGCATGGCGGCGACCGGTCCAAGCTGGAGATCGCGCCGAACCTGTGGGCCGGCGTCGGCCTGGTGCGCGGCGGCGCCGGCACCGCGCTGGTCGGCGATCCGGCCACGATCGCCGAGCGCATCGACGAATACAGGCGGCTCGGCATCGACACCTTCATCCTCTCGGGCTATCCGCATCTCGAAGAAGCGTATCGCTTCGGCGAGCTGGTGCTGCCGCATTTGCCGACCGAGCATCCGGTCAAGGCGCCCGGCTCGTCCGTCAACACAGGTCCTTTCGGCGAAACGATCGCTGGCGACCATCGTCCGAAATCGCTCGCCAGCGCCTCGTGAACGCGCTGCCGCCCCGGCTGCGAAGCCATGTCGTCATTCTTGGCGGCGGCTTTACTGGCGCTGCCGTGGCCTGGCATCTGGCACGCCAATCCGCGCGGCCATTGATCACCGTCATAGAGCCGCGTCCGTTCCTCGGCGGCGGGCTGGCCTATTCCAGCGAGGAGCCGTCGCATCGCGTCAACGTGCCAGCGTCCAGGATGAGCCTGTCGCCGGACGAGCCGGAGCATTTTTTGCGCTGGCTGGCGCATGACGGCGGGGCCGAGCGCGACCCAGACTCAGTCTGGCGCGATGGCGATATCTTCCCGCAGCGACGGGTCTTCGGCCGCTACGTTGCCGAGCAACTGGCGCCGCATATCGCCAGCGGAGCGATCCGCCATGTTCGCGATCGTGCCAGCGACGTGAGGCGCAACGGCGACGGGTGGATCGTGACTGCTTCCGGTCAACCGATCGCCGCCGACATAGTGGTTCTCGCCATGACGCACCCGTCGCCCGATGTTCCGGTCGCGCTGGAGCCGATCGCCGATGCGGATGGTTTCGTTGCCGATGTCTACTCTGGCGATGCGCTCGGTTCGATCGATCCCGAAGCGTCGGTGCTGATCGTCGGCTCGGGGCTGACGTCGGCCGACACGGTCGCCGAACTCGATCGCCGCGGCCACCGCGGGCGCATCCTGGCCGTGTCACGCCATGGATTGCGTTCGCGCGGGCACCCGCAGGTACGTGGCGAACCTTTTGGCGATTTCACTGCCACGCCGGCCACGACCGCGCTCGGATTGCTCGAAAATATCCGCTCGACGCTGGCAGCGGCCGATGCCGGCGGCGTCAATTGGCAGTCGGTCTTCGATCAGCTGCGGCTGCAGGGACCGGTGATCTGGTCCGCTCTCAAGAAAGATGAGCGCACCCGGCTGGTGCGACGGCTGCGCGCGTTCTGGGACGTGCATCGCTTCCGCATCGCGCCACAGGTCCAGGCGGTGCTCGATCGTCGCCACGCCGAAGGCACGTTCGATAATATCGCCGCGAGTCTTGTGGCCTCGAACGACGACGGAGACGGCCTGGCCGTCACTTTGCGCCGGCGCGGCCAAAGGCAATTCGAGACGATGCATTTCGACGCGGTAATCAACACAACGGGGCCGGCGCATGGCAAGACGCTGCGGACCAATCCGGCGCTGCGCTCGCTTGGGGATGCCAGCCTGATCCGGATCGACAGCCATGGGCTCGGCATCGCAACCGGGCGCGACAGCCGCGCCGTCGGTCCGGACGGCGAGCCTGTGCCTGGCCTTTTCATTGCCGGGCCATTGGCACGCGGCACCTTCGGCGAGCTGATGGGTCTGCCGGAAGTGGCGCGTCACGCGCAGGCGGTCGCCTCGGAGATCGAAAGCCGGTTCGGCGCCCTGTCGTCGATCGTTAGTGGGCGCTGAAAATCCACGACGGTGCAGGCAAGCGAATTGGTATTTCCGTCCGGGCGGGGCTATCAAAACGGAAAATCCTACTTTGTATATATACTCAGTAGACTAATAATGGCGGCGAAATCCGGCCATGTCCGGATCAATCGTTGGGACAGGCCAAACCGGGAGATCTCCATGCCGCAGAATGATCGCGACGCTGTCAAATTCGCCTATTGGGTGCCTAACGTCTCGGGTGGCCTAGTCATCTCGAACATCGAGCAGAGGACCAACCACTCGGCCGAGTACAACCGCAAGCTGGCGCAGATCGCCGAGCAGGCGGGCTTCGATTATGCGCTGAGCCAGATCCGCTTCACGGCAGGCTACGGCGCCGAGGAGCAGCATGAGTCGGTATCGTTCAGCCACGACCTGCTCGCCGCCACCCAGACCCTGAAGGTGATCGCCGCGATCCTGCCGGGGCCGTGGAACCCGGCGCTGGCGGCAAAGCAGCTCGCCACCATCAGCTATCTCACCAACGGCCGCGTCGCCATCAACCTCGTCTCCGGCTGGTTCCGCGGCGAGTTCCACGCCATCGGCGAGCATTGGCTCGACCATGACGAGCGCTACCGGCGGTCGGAAGAATTTATCCGCGCGCTGCGCGGCATCTGGACCGAGGACAGCTTCACCTTCCGCGGCGATTTCTATCGCTTCAACCAGTATTCGCTGAAGCCGAAGCCGGTGAAGCCGTTGCCCGAGATCTTCCAGGGCGGTTCGTCGCGGGCCGCGCGCGACATGGCCTCGCGCGTTTCGGACTGGTATTTCACCAATGGCAACACGCCGACCGAGATCGCCAAGCAGGTCGACGACATTCAGGCAAAGGCCAAAGCCAACAACCATTCGGTGAAGGTCGGAGTCAACGCTTTCGCCATAGTGCGCGAGACCGAGGATGAGGCAAAGGCGGTGCTGGCCGAGATCATCGCCAAGGCCAATCCGGAGGCTGTCAATGCCTTTGGCCAGGAGGTCAAGAATGCCGGCAAGGCCTCGCCGGAAGGCGAGGGCAACTGGGCGAAGTCGTCCTTCGACGATCTGGTGCAATACAATGACGGTTTCCGCTCGAACCTGATCGGCACGCCGAAACAGGTGGCGGAGCGTATCGTCGATCTGAAGCGCGCCGGCGCCGATCTTATCCTGCTCGGCTTCCTGCATTTCCAGGAAGAGGTCGAGTATTTCGGCAAGCACGTCATTCCGCTCGTGCGCGAGCTGGAAAACGCGGAAGCCGCGGCGGCGCTCGCCGCCGAATAACAACGCCAGCCGCCGGCCGGAACTCGTCCGGCCAGCCGACGATCATGAACCGCACGCCCGATCGGGCGCGCGGCAGGGACCGTGCGTGCCTTCACTACAGTTGGGGACGATGGAATGCCGATATCAAACCAAGCCTTCGGGGCGGTCGAGGCTTCGGTCTATGCGCCGGAGATCTTCGCGCAAGGGCTGCCGCCCGCTCAGCGGCAGGCTCACGGCGACAGGTCTCGACAGGCTGCGGCGGAAGATGCCGCGCCGCTTCTCGCTCTCGAGGGCATAGGCCTGTCTTTCGGCGGCGTGGTGGCGCTGGCGGATGTGGATCTGTCGGTTCGGTCCGGCGAGATACGCGCCATCATCGGCCCGAACGGCGCCGGCAAGAGCTCGCTGATCAATGTCATCAGCGGCGTCTACCGGCCTGATCGCGGCCATGTCCGTCTCGATGGCGCGCGCTATGCCCAGGTCCCGACGCAACGGCTGGCAGATCTCGGCGTCGCCCGCACCTTTCAGAACCTCGCTCTGTTCAAGGGGCTCAGCGTCCTCGACAATGTCGCGTCCGGCCTTGCCTACAGGACAAGGTCCAACTTCGCCGGACAGATCCTCGGCATCGGCCGCGCACGCCGCCAGCAGCAGGAGCAGCGCGGGCGCGCCGATCAGGTTCTCGAATTCCTGCACCTGACCGATGTTCGCGACCGGCTGGCCGGCACGCTGCCTTATGG
>NZ_RZSB01000599.1:0-3762 GCF_004023285.1 Mesorhizobium sp. M2A.F.Ca.ET.067.02.1.1 | reverse complement strand
GCAGAAACGTCGCGCCCACGGCTTCGTCCAACACGTTTTTAGCTTACCGGCGCAACTAATGCTGGCGCTCGCATGGCAGCCACCCACGACAGCGCCGCCAACCTAAAAACGCTCTCTAAGATGTTGCGGAGAGGATTATGCTGCGGAGGCTCCATTTCGTCCCAGATTTCAGGCGCTCTTGGGTAATCTCCGCAACATAATCTCTTGGATTCAAATAGAATTCAGGAACGCCATCACGCCCTTGTCCTCTTTCCACGGCCTTTCCGGTCGCGGAGCGGCGGCGCTGCAAAGCGCCATTGCTTTCGCTTTCATTTCGATATCGATTTCGGCGTAAATGTTGGTGGTCTCAAGGCTTACATGTCCGAGCCATGCACGGATGGTGTTAAGGTCGACACCCGCCTGCAACAGATGGCAAGCGCATGTATGGCGGACCACGTGCGGTGTGATCGGCCGTGCAGCAAGCGATGGCACCTGTGCCGCACATCGCTCGACAAGCCGATAGACCCCGAAACGGGTATATCGTTTGCGATGGCGGCTGAGGAAGACGGGCTCGCAGGTTTCCCGGCCCCGAATGAGCTCGCTGAGCGTATCCTCTGTGCGCGGCCACAGTGGACATTGGCGGATTTTGTTGCCTTTGCCGTGAAGAGTGACAAGCGCATGGTTGTCGCGGTGCCGACTGATCTGAAGGTCGCCGACTTGTAATCTCGTAGCCTCCGAGACCCGCGCTCCCGTGTTGTAGAGGAAGAGCAACAAGGCATGCTCAGCCCGGCCGCGTAACGTCCGGCGGTCGGGAACCGCTAACAGCGCTTCCATTTCGACCCTGCTCATCCACGAGATCGGCTGCGGTGCGGCCTTCTTTGTCGTGATGGCACGGATCTGCGCACACCAGGCAAGATAAGCTGGATCACGGCTGGCGACAAAGCGCGCGAAGGATCGGATCGCCGTCAGGCGTTGGTTGCGGGTCTGTGCCGAGCAGCTGCGGTTCTCTTCAAGATGAGCAAGGAACTGCAGTACGAGTGCCGAAGTAATATCCTCGACATTTAGACGATCCGCTGGCTTGCGGACCTTGGTACTGATAAATGGCAGCAGCAGCGTGAAGCTGTCGCGGTAGCTCATTTGCGTGTTGCGGGCGAGACTGCGCTCAGTAACGATGTAGTCTGCCAGAAAGCGCCGAAGCCAGGGGCCGAGCGTACGGAGATCACGCATGGTGGCCTCCGTTGACGTAGCGGTCGAAGCAGGCCGATGCTTCGTGTAACAGTTCCGGTGTCATCGACAGGTAGACGCTTGTGCCGTCCAGGTCGGCGTGGCCGAGATATGTCGAGAGCGCCGGTAGAAGCCGTTGCACATCTGCCCCGTCGCGATACCAGGACGTCAGCCGATGGACGGCTGCGGTGTGCCTCAGAGCGTGGAGACACGGGGTGCGTCGGCCGTCATCCCTACGGGCGATTCCGACATGCTCGAGTAACCGTTTGAATGCATGGTCGACATTGTGCTTCCTTACCTGTGTTCCGTCGCGGTTTGCAAGAAATGCAGACGCCATTCCTTCAGGCAGGGGGCGATCCGAACGGCGTTCGGCATAACTTCTAAGGGCGCTGGCAAGTTGAGGCGCAACGGGAACGAGACGGCTCTTGTAGAATTTGGTGTCCCTAACTGTCAGGATGGCGTCTGCAAGGTCGACATCCTTCATGGTCAGATGGAGTGCTTCGCTGGTTCGCAGCCCTGCGCCTTACAGGATCAAGAGCAACATATGGAAGGTCTCGGCGTCGAACCGGATGGCGCGCTTGCGGCTGATACTAACGCCGCCCCCAAACAAGCGCTGCAGTTCCTCACGGGAGTAAATGTAAGATGAAGCTGATCGGGGCGCCCGCGGCTCTTCGTCCGCCGCCGGCAGCGGCGACGCGACAGCATAGTCGCGACTGATCGCATAACGGTAAAATCCGGCGAGAGCGCCATACTTGTTCGCACGCCAACGCGTGAGCGGACCGGTTCCGGCGAGAAAGCGACGTACTTCGCTCTCCGTAACCGCATCGCAGCACGCGTTGTCAGGGCAGCTATCGCAAAATTGGTACAATGTCCTTGCGCTGGTGATAAATCGGGCGCCATGGGCTCGCCGCCATGCGACATAGTGGTCGACCGCGTCACGAAGAATCATAGCAGCCCCTCCAGATTGATCTCTGCAACCTCGCGAAGAGTATTGAGATTGACCTTGGCGTAGATCGCGGTAGCCGCCGTGCTTCGATGGCCGAGATAGTCGCCGACCGCTTTCATCGATAAACCTTGGTCCAGGAGATGCTGGGCAGCGGCATGACGTAACGCATGCGGGCCGCGGCGCTTGCCTTGGATTCCGAGGTCATTGAGGCGAGTAAAAACGATCCCCTTGATTACTCCCCGGCTGAGCGGCCTAATCGGGGCTTTCATCGTCAGGAACAGTGTCCGTTCAGGGTGCGCGGGACGAACCTCACGCAAGTAACGCAGGATCGCTTGCCCCACATCTGGTGACAGCGGATAGAGATGGGTACGTCCGGGCTTGGGGCAGCGTACCCGTAACATCTCCTGTTGCCAGTCTAAATCTCCTAGCTGAAGGCCGCTGACTTCTCCGGCACGCAGACCGTAGGTGATCAGCAGCATCAGGATGGCGCGGGCGCGTATGTCGTGGGGATGGTGTCCTTCCGCGGTAGCAAGTAGACGGGTGACCTCATCCCGGTTCAAACCCTTCGGAATCGCCTCGCCTGGATAGCGTCGCGGCGGCATGATACCGTCGGCCAATCCTGGTCTGCACCAGCCCTGCTGCTCGGCGAACCGTACGAACCAACGAAGTCGTTGCGCATAGAGATAGGTCGTTGAACGACTAACGCCACGCGCATGACAATGCGCGATAAACTGATCGAAAAAAGAGAGTCCTGCCGATGATAGATCGACGCCTCTTTCATCCAGCCAGACGAAAAAGCTGTCGACCGCTCGACAACAATCATCGATGGTCGTATCCGCCCATCCGCGTTCGGAAGCCATGCGCGTGGCAAAGATGGCGACCTCGCGCGTACGGGAGTGGCATCTGGCTCCCGACTCCTTAAGCCAGCCCATAAAGCGCATCCATCGCTCAGCGTGGCCGAAGAAACGCCGACGTGCGCGAGGTCGTGACTTGCGTTCCGTGGGTGAAGACCATCGCCGAAATGCGTTCTCAATCTTGGGCAAGTTCGAACTATCGTTGTCGTGCAAATCGAGAATGTGCATCAAGTCCAACTGGTGGTAGGCGATCTTCCGCAATGTCTCGATCTTGATGCCGAGACACTCGCAATGCGAAAGATACAGAAGCCGCTCTTCGAGCAATGGAGCGGAACGATAGCGCGCAATCGTGCACGGTTGTCCAAAAAAAGAATCTCAAACATGATCCGGGTCTCCTTGTTGTTGGAGCCCTGATCATGGCACCGGCGCATCAGGAATTTATGTTGCGGAGATTACCCAAGATCGCCTGAAAACCTAGGACGAAATGGAGCCTCCGCAGCATAATCCTCTGCGCAACATCTTACCGTAAATGTTGAAATCAACATTTACGGTAGTACGGTAGATGATAACCCCACTTCGCCATCATGATATGGGCGAGCGCGGCATAGCTGAGCTTGCCGCGTGCAATGGCCTTGGCAGGTGCCGGGGCCTGAATGATTTTATCGCAGGTCCGGCAGCTGTACTTGGGTCGAACGGTCTCGAGCACCTGCCAGGCCTGGGCGACCAGATCGAGCATCTCCTCGTGATCTGCGCCCATGG
>NZ_RZSB01000598.1:0-3766 GCF_004023285.1 Mesorhizobium sp. M2A.F.Ca.ET.067.02.1.1 | reverse complement strand
TCCGGTGACTGAACTGGTCACCGGCATCGACCTGGTCGAGCAGATGATCCGCGTCGCCGCCGGGGAGAAGCTCGGCATCAAGCAGAGCGATGTGAAGCTCAACGGCTGGGCGGTGGAAAGCCGCCTCTATGCCGAGGATCCTTTCCGCAACTTCCTCCCGTCGATCGGCCGGCTGACCCGCTATAGGCCGCCGCAGGAGGGCACGTTCGGCGACATCGTCATCCGCAACGATACCGGCGTCACCGAAGGCTCCGAAATCTCGATGTTCTATGACCCGATGGTGGCGAAGCTCTGCACCTGGGCGCCGACAAGGCTTGAGGCCATCGACGCCATGTCGGAGGCGCTCGACAGCTTCCTCGTCGACGGCATCGAGCACAACATTCCGTTCCTTTCGGCGCTGATGCAGCACCCGCGCTGGCGCGAGGGACGGCTGTCGACCGGCTTCATCGCCGAGGAGTATCCGGACGGTTTTTCGCCGGTCGCGCCGGATGGCGAGGAGAGGGCGGTTTTCGCCGCCGTCGCAACCGCGATCGAACTTTTGCGCCGCGACCGGCTCGACCGGCTGAGCGGCCGGCTGGCGCCGCATTCCGGCCATCTCAAGCGCGACTGGGTGGTGAAAATCGGCGCAGCCTATCTTCCGGTCGAGATTGTCGACGGCATGGTCTCGATCCCGATGGAGGTCGATCTGTCGATCGACGGCGGCAAGCCGCTGACCGTTGCCTCCGACTGGCGTCCAGGCGATGCGATCTGGCATGGCACGGTCGGCGGCAGCCGGATCGCGGCGCAGGTCCGGCCCGTGCTGAACGGTCTTCGCATCGCCTGGAAAGGCATGTCGGTTACGGTTCAGGCCATGCTGCCGCGCACCGCGGAGCTGGAAAGGCTGATGCCGGAAAAGCTGCCGCCAGACACCTCGAAGATGCTTCTCTGCCCGATGCCGGGCCTCGTCGTCTCGATCGCGGTGGCCGAGGGCCAAGAGGTCAAGGCCGGCGAGACGCTTGCCGTGGTCGAGGCCATGAAGATGGAAAATGTGCTGCGTGCCGAGCGCGACCTCACGATAGCCAAGCTCAACGCCAAGCCAGGCGACAGCCTGGCGGTCGATGCGGTGATCATGGAGTTCGCCTGAGAAGAGGCGGTAGCCAGCCGGCCTAAGCCTGTGCCCTGTCGGTCATTTGTGCTGGACTGGCACGGCCGCGTCCGGGACAATACATCTCAACAGATTGAGTCTTTGGGACAGCGCGAAAAAACATGGCGGATGAACGACTTCCACGCGATCCGTTGCAGCGCGAAGCAGCCGTGAGGGCCGCGCGGCCGGAAGCGCCGGCGCGGACCTTTATCCATTTGCGCGTGCACTCGGCCTATTCGCTTCTCGAAGGCGCGCTTCAGCTTGGCGCGATCGTCGGCCATGCGGTCAAGGACGAGGCGCCGGCGATAGCGGTCACCGACACCAACAATTTGTTCGGCGCGCTGGAATTCGCCCAGAAGGCGGTCAAGGACGGCGTCCAGCCGATCATCGGCTGCCAGGTCGATCTCGCCTTTTCCGGCGAGGCGAGCGATGGCCAGCGCGACCGTCGCCGGCATGGGCCGGAGATGTCGCCGGTCGTGCTGATCGCCGCCAGCGAGGCTGGCTATGCCAATCTCGTGCGGCTGATCAGCAAGGTGTATCTGGAGACGCCGCCCGGCGAGCCGGTGCACCTCACCAGCGCCATGCTGGAAGGCCGGTCCGATGGGCTGATCTGCCTGACCGGCGGCCCGCGCGGTCCGATCGGCAGCGCGCTCAAAGCGGACCGGCGCGACCTCGCCGAACAGCGGCTGCTGTTCCTCAAGGGTCTGTTCGGCGACAGGCTCTATGTCGAGCTGGAGCGGGTCGCCGGCTATGACCGCATGGTCGAAAAGTCGACGGTCGACCTTGCCTACACGCACGACCTGCCGCTGGTCGCCACCAACGAGGCGTTTTTCTCCAAGCGCGAGGATTACGAGGCGCATGACGCCCTGATCGCCATCGCCGAGGGATCAGTGGTCGCAGCGGACAATCGCCGGCGGCTTTCGCCGGACAATTTCCTGCGCAGCCAGGCCGAGATGGCGCGGCTGTTCTCGGACCTGCCGGAAGCGATCGACAACACGGTCGAGATCGCGATGCGCTGCTCCTACTATCCGAAGAACCGCAGCCCGATCCTGCCGCGCTTCACCGGCGCCGACGCGGCCGACAAGGACGCGGCGGAAAAGGCGGAAGCCGCAGAGCTTGCCCGCCAGGCGCGCGAGGGGCTGGAGGCGCGGCTTGCCGCGCACGGCCCGACGCCGGGCTACACGGTCGAGCAATATCGCGAGCGGCTCGAATTCGAGCTCGGCATCATCGAGAAGATGAAGTTTCCGGGCTATTTCCTGATCGTCGCCGACTTCATCAAATGGGCGAAATCGCAAGGAATTCCGGTGGGGCCGGGGCGCGGTTCGGGCGCCGGTTCGCTGGTCGCCTATTCGACCACCATCACCGACATCGACCCGCTGCGTTTCTCGCTGCTGTTCGAGCGCTTCCTCAACCCAGACCGCGTCTCGATGCCGGACTTCGACATCGACTTCTGCCAGGACCGCCGCGAGGAGGTCATCCGCTACGTCCAGCAGAAATACGGCCGCGACCAGGTGGGCCAGATCATCACCTTCGGTACGCTGCAGGCGCGCGCGGTGCTGCGCGACGTCGGCCGTGTGCTGCAGATGCCTTACGGCCAGGTGGACAAGCTCTCAAAGATGGTGCCGCAGAACCCGGCCAATCCGGTCAAGCTGGCGGATGCGATCGCCAACGAGCCGCGCTTCGCCGAGGAAGCGGAGAAGGAGCCGATCGTGCAGACGCTGCTCGACACGGCGCAGAAGCTCGAAGGCCTGTACCGCCACGCCTCGACGCATGCCGCCGGTATCGTCATCGGCGACCGGCCGTTGTCCGAGTTGGTGCCGATGTACCGCGATCCGCGCTCGGACATGCCGGTCACCCAGTTCAACATGAAATATGTCGAGCAGGCCGGGCTGGTGAAGTTCGACTTCCTCGGCCTGAAAACGCTGACCGTGCTGGAAACGGCGGTGAAGCTCATCCGCCGGCGCGGCGTCGACATAGACCTTGCCCGCATTCCGCTCGACGACAAAGAGACTTACTCGATGCTGTCGCGCGGCGAGGTCGTCGGCGTGTTCCAGGTTGAAAGTGCCGGCATGCGCAAGGCGCTGATCGGCATGCGGCCGGACTGCATCGAGGACATCATCGCGCTGGTGGCGCTCTACCGCCCCGGCCCGATGGAGAACATCCCGACCTACAATGCCAGAAAGCATGGCGAGGAGGAGATGGCCTCGATCCATCCCAAGATCGACCATCTGGTGAAGGAAACGCAAGGCGTCATCGTCTACCAGGAACAGGTGATGCAGATCGCGCAGGAGCTGTCCGGCTATTCGCTCGGCGAAGCCGACCTCTTGCGCCGCGCCATGGGCAAGAAGATTCGCGCCGAGATGGACAAGCAGCGCGAGCGCTTCGTGTCCGGCGCGGTCGAACGCGGCGTCTCCAAGCCGCAGGCCGACTTCATCTTCGATCTTCTGGCGAAGTTCGCCGACTACGGCTTCAACAAGTCGCATGCCGCCGCTTATGCGGTGGTGTCCTATCAGACCGCCTATCTCAAGGCGCATTACCCGGTCGAGTTCCTGGCGGCGTCGATGACGCTCGACATGAGCAACACAGACAAGCTGGCCGACTTCCGCCAGGACGCCATGCGCCTCGGCATCGAGGTGGTGGCGC
>NZ_RZSB01000597.1:0-3770 GCF_004023285.1 Mesorhizobium sp. M2A.F.Ca.ET.067.02.1.1 | reverse complement strand
GTCGTTGATGAAGCGGTAGCTGTCCTCCAGTGACGCGGTCAGCACGATGCCGCCGCGCTTGCCGGTCAGCACCGCGCGCGAGAACTCGACCCGCTGCTCGGTCATACGGGACCAGTGGTCGGGAAGTGCTGCCAGGGCCGCGTCGGCGACCTTGCGGCTGTGCGTCACGAGATAGGCGGAAGAGTCCGGTCCGTGCTCGGCCTCGATCAGAAGGTCGAGCGCGGCGAGGCCGCCGTCGACGCTGTCGTCGGCGAAGATGATCGCTTCCGACGGGCCGGCCGGAAGGCCGGTGTCGATGATCGAGGACAGCAGGCTCTTGGCCGCAACCACCCAAGGGCTGCCCGGGCCGACGATCTTGAGCGCGGGCTTCACCGTCTCGGTGCCGTAGGCGACGGCCGCGACCGCATGCGCGCCGCCGCATTTGTAGACGGTCTCGACCCCAGCGAGCCGAGCGGCGACCAGGGTCGCGGCATCGACGGAACCGTCCGCAGTCGGCGGCGTCACGATGGCGATCTGCGGCACGCCGGCGATGACGGCCGGAACCGAGGTCATCATGGTCACCGACGGGAAGGCGCCCTTGCCTCGCGGAACGTAGAGCGCGACCGAGCCGATCGGCGTGTAACGGTCGCCGGCATAGGCGCCGGGGCGGACTTCCTTGAGCCACATCGTCTCGGGACGCTGCTCCTCGTGGAAATGCCTGATGTTTGTGATGCCGAAGCGGATGCTGTCGATGACATCCTTGTCGACCTTGCCGAAGGCAGCGTCGAACTCAGCCTCCGAGACCTTCAGATTACCCGCGGCCACATCGGCCTTGTCCAGATCCCGGACGAAGCGGAGCAGCGCCGAGTCGCCTTCCGTCCTGACCGCATCAAGAATCGGGCGGACCTTCTCGACGAAGGCCGAGAGGACGGCCTCGGCGCGCTTCAGCAGGCTCGCCCGCTGTTCGGCGCTGGCGGATGAGAGGTCGTGGAAGCTGATCTCGGACATGGCTGCTCCTCAGAAACGCGGGAAAAGTATGTACATGTATGTATAATGCTCGCCAGTATTTTTCTGCATCCTCCGGGCGGACCGGCCACGGCAAACCGCATCAGATCGAGGCAAGAAAGCCCCCATCCACCGGAAAGCACTGCCCGGTGATGTAGGCCGAGGCGTCCGAGGCCAGGAAGACCACAATGCCGTGCAGATCCGAAAGGTCGCCGAAGCGATGCTGCGGGATCTTGGCGAGCATCGATTGCTGCCACGCCTCGTCGGCGTAGAACACCTCGGTCATCGCCGTCCTGAAATAGCCAGGAGCAATCGCGTTGACCCTGATCCCGAGACCCGCCCACTCCGCCGCAAGCGCCCGCGTCATGCCGAGCAGGCCCGACTTCGACGAACCGTAGGGCACGGCCGTGGGGATGCCGACCTCGGAGGTCAGCGAGCACAAATTGATGATGGCGCCGGGCCGTCCGGCATCGCGCATGTGGCGGGCGGCGGCCTGAGCGCAGAAGAAGGCGCCCTTGAGGTTGGTGTCGACGATCCGGTCCCAGAGCGCTTCATCGACATCGAGCGAAGGCCTGACCTCTTCCATGCCGGCATTGTTGACCAGGATATCGAGGCCCCCGAGCACGCCGGCTGCCTCGCCGGTCGCGGCGCGACAACGGGCGACGTCGGTGACATCCAGGGCAATGGCATGCGCAACCCCTCCGGCGGCCCGGATCGCCGCCGTCGTCTCCTGCAGCGAAGCAAGGCTGCGCGCCGTGACCGCGACAGCGGCGCCGGCCGCGCTCAGCGCCTCGGCGATGCCGCGCCCGATGCCGCGGCTGGCGCCGGTGACGAGCGCCTTCCTGCCCGACAGGTCGAAGAGGGAAGCATTGCGCATGTCGATCCTCCTTGGCCTTGCCGACCTGCCCTCGCCCGCGAGACTAACCGATCCTTGGTTATACATACAAGCATATACAAATGATTTTGAGCGCCCGCAGCGAAACAGGCTGACCGCGGGGAGCGCGCTACCCCGCAGTGATACCTCAACCTGTACGGCGCTTTTCCCACCGCTTTTTCGCGTTGCGACCTGTCGGTCAGATCCTGATCCCGAACCGGATGCCGTCATAGATGGCGGCGTGGATGTTGCGCGAGGCGACCGCGTCGCCGATGCGGAACAGCACGAAGCCGCCGTCGGCGTTGCGCGATGGGAAGATGTCGCCGCCGTTCACCAGCCGCTCATAGTCGACCGCGCCGCCATTCTTCGACAGCGGTTTGAGCGCAAGATAGAGATCGTCGAGGGGCGCCGTGCCATGCTCGACCACCACCTGGTCGACGCGCCTTTCGCCGCGCCAGCCGTCGGCAAAATCCGACGCGAGCTCGGCGACGAGCTGGTTGCCCTCGCGCCGGACCGAACGCAACCTTGTGTTGATGGTGACGGTGACGCCTTTCTCGTGGAAGGCGCGCATATAGGGCACGTGGTTCATGCCGCCCATTTCCGGCGCGAAGAAGCGCTCCGGCGAGACCAGCTCCAGCTTCGAGCCACTGTTCGCGATGAGCTCGGCCGCGCCCATGCCCTGATGGCCGCCATTGTCATCATAGAGCAGGACATTCTCGGCCGGCTTGACGGAGCCTGCCATGATATCCCAGCTCGATGTGACGAGATTGTCGCCGGCCGTCAGCGGCGGGTTCTGCGGCATGCCGCCCGTCGCCACGATCACCACGTCCGGCGCCAGCGCCAGCACATCGTCCTTCTCGGCCCAGGTGTCGTAGCGGATCTCGACGCCGAGGCGATCGAGCTCGGCCAGCCGCCAGTCGATGATGCCGATGAGCTCCTTGCGGCGCGGGTTCTGGGTCGCGAGCCTCACCTGGCCGCCGGCCTGGCCGGAGGCTTCCAGAACCGTCACCTGGTGGCCGCGTTCGGCCGCGACGCGCGCGGCTTCAAGACCACCAGCGCCCGCCCCCACCACCACGACCTTCTTCTCCGGTCCTTCGCTCTTCGCGATGATGTGCGGAATGGTCGCCTCGCGACCGGTTGCGGCGTTGTGGACGCACAGCGCCTCGCCGCCCTCATAGATGCGGTCGAGGCAATAGGTGGCGCCCACGCATGGCCGGATCTCGTGCTCGCGGCCTTCCATCACTTTCCTGACGATGTGCGGATCGGCGATATGGGCGCGCGTCATGCCGACCATGTCGAGCTTGCCGGTGGCGATGGCGTGGCGCGCCGTGGCGACGTCGGAAATGCGGGCGGCGTGGAAGGTCGGGAACTTGGTCGCCGCCCTCACCTCGCCGGCGAAATCGAGATGCGGCGATGAGCGCATGCCGGTCACCGGGATGACCTTGGTCAGCGACGCATCGGTCTCGATCGTGCCGCGGATGATGTTGAGGAAGTCGACCTTGCCGGAATTGGCGAGCCGCCTGGCGATCTCGACGCCGACTTCCTTCGAGATGCCCTTTTCGAGATCCTCGTCGGCAACCATGCGAATGCCGACGATGAATTTCTCGCCGACGGCGGCGCGGACCGCGTCGAGCACCATGTCGGTGAAGCGCAGCCGGTTGTCGAGCGAGCCGCCGAACTCGTCGTCGCGATGGTTGGTGAGCGGCGACCAGAAGCCATCCATCAGATGTCCATAGGATTCGAACTCGATGCCGTCGAGGCCGGCCGCCTGACAACGCTGCGCAGCCGCGGCATAGTCGGCGACGATGCGCTCGATATCCCACTCCTCGATGGTTTTCGGAAAGGCGCGGTGCGCCGGCTCGCGCACCGGCGAAGCGGACAGCACCGGCAGCCAGTCGGCCTTGTTCCAGCC
>NZ_RZSB01000596.1:0-3773 GCF_004023285.1 Mesorhizobium sp. M2A.F.Ca.ET.067.02.1.1 | reverse complement strand
GTCGCTGGCCGTATACGAACTCGGCGCCATCGTCGCGGGTGCCGCCGCCGGCCGGCTGGTCAGCTTCGTCGCCCTGCGCACCAACATGATGGCCGCGGCCCTTCTTTATGCTGCTGGCGCGCTGGTCTGCGCCACCGCGCCATCGATGCCGGTCTTCCTGGCCGGGCGGCTGGTCGAGGGCCTGGGCGGCGGCGCGCTCGTCTCGCTCGCCTTCGTCTCGGTCGAGCGCCTGTTCCCGCGCAATATCTGGCCGCAGCTTTTCGGCATCATCTCGGCGATTTGGGGTGTCGCCGCCTTCAGCGGCCCGATGCTCGGCGCAATCATAGTCGATTTCCTGTCCTGGCGCTGGGCCTTCGGTGTCTTCACGTTTGGCGGTGCGGCCATGGCGCTCGCAAGCTTCGCCGTGCTTGGCACGCCGCACGCGAAGCGGCCGCAGGCCGGCGCCGGCCCGACGCCCGCCTTTCCCTTCCTGGCGCTCGGCTGCCTTGCCGTCAGCGTCGTGCTGATCGCCGCCGCTGGCGTCGACATCGCCTTGCTGCGCTCGTCGCTGCTCATACTGCTCGGCCTGGCCGGCCTCGCGCTGTTCTTCCGCGTCGATGCGCTGAAGCCGCGCTCGCGCCTGTTTCCCTCGCAACTTTTTTCCTGGAATTCCGCGCTCGGCAGCGGCATGACCATGGTGGCCGCCTTCTCCGTGGCGACCTGCACCTTCGCCATTTACGGGCCGTTGCTGCTGACCACGCTGCACGGCATCCCGATCCTGACGACAGGCTATATCATCGCCGCCGAATCGATTGCCTGGTCGATCCTGTCGATCCTCGTCGCCAATGCGCGCTGCATCGCGAGCGGTCGATCATCGTCGTCGGCGCGCTGATGATCGCCTGCGGCATTGCCGGCTTCGCCTACACGATCCCGACCGGCTCGATCCCGCTGATCCTGCTTTGCGCCCTTCTGCAGGGCGGCGGCTTCGGCGTCGCCTGGCCGTTCCTGACCCGCGTCATCGTCGCCTCGGCACGCGAGGGCGAACAGACCATCGCCTCGGCCGCCGTGCCGACGATGCAGCGCATCGGCTATGCGGTAGGCGCCGCCCTTGCCGGCATTATCGCTAATGCCTGTGGGTTCTCCGATGGCCTGAGTCGCGAGGCGGCCGCGATCGTCGCCGGCTGGCTGTTCCTGGCTTTCGTGCCGCTCGGGATCGTCGGGTGCCTGGCCGCGCTCAGGATGTCGTTGACGGCGAACCGGCCGCAAATGGCCACGGGCTGACGTTCCAGACCACGAGCTGATCGAGAGGCTGCGAGGCGGCAGACCCTCAAAGCGACGGCAGAACCTTGCGGATGTGATCGGCAAAGGCCGTGGCCGCGGGCGATCGTTCCGCATCGGCGAAAACGATCACGATACCGAGCCCGGGCAGCGGAGGAAGCGGAGCGCCGAGAATATGGAGATCGGGCGGCACCGCCCCCTCCGCCATCACGCTGATCGCCAGCCCTGACCGCGCAACGGCGATCAGCCCGGCAAGGCTGTTGGAGGCATAGGCTATCTTGTAGCGCAGGCCGGCGCGGGTCATGGCCTCGCAGGCCCCCTTGTGGTCGATCGCGTTCGACGCAGCCAGGGCGAGCGGAACGGTGTCGCCGAAATCGTAGAGTTCCAGGGTTGGCCGGCTGCCGACCCAGACCAGCGATTCCCTGCGCACGACATCCGGCGCATCGCCTGGATTGGGTGTGGAAACGAGCGCCAGATCGACCTGACGCGCATTGATGAGCGTGCGCAGTTCGACCGTCGGCGCCGAGACCACCTTGATCTCGACATCGGGATACATGGTGCCGAAACTCTTCAAGAGCGCCGGGAAGAACGCGCTCAGATAGTCTTCGGGGCTGCCGAAGATGATCGACCCGTGCAAGCCCTTGTCGGAAAAGGCCGAGATCGCCTCATCATGGATTTTGAGGATGCGCTCGGCATAGGCAAGAAAACGTTCGCCGCTGCCGGTCAGCCGCACGCCGCTGCCGCTGCGATGGAACAGGCTCTGGCCAAGCGCTTCCTCCAGCCGTTGGATCTGCATGGTCACGGCCGATTGCGTACGCCCGACCTGTACCGCGACGGCGCTCAGGGTGCCGGAATGCGCCGCGCGCACGAATGTCGACAGGAGCTTGAGATCGAGTGGAGCCTGCATATCAAATCCATTGATATCCGGATCCGATTACTATCAATTTTACTGCACCAACGCTAACCGCTATCTAATGCATGTCGCCCAAAAGTGCACAGCGGTTTTGGGACAACGACATGCATAAAAACAATAACCTAAAGCGCGTCGCATCAGTGCGTTCAGAACGACGCGCTTTAGTCATCCGAACGCTTTGGTGGAGCTGGAACGATGTCGAAAAACCAGGATCGCGGGTTTTGGAATGCGGCGCAAAAGCATCTGATACGCTACGGCGGCAGCTTCGAACCGGCCATCATCGAGCGCGCCGCGGGATCCTTCGTCTACGATGCGGATGATAAGCCCATTCTCGATTTCACCTCCGGCCAGATGAGCGCGCTGCTCGGCCATTCCCATCCCCGCATCGTTTCCACGGTAAGCCGCCAGGTGGGTCAGGTCGCGCATCTGTTCAGCGGCATGCTCTCCCGTCCCGTGGTCGAGCTTGCCGTGCGCCTGGCGGCGCTGGCGCCTGGGCTCGACCGGGTTCTGCTTTTGTCGACCGGAGCGGAATCGAACGAAGCCGCGATCCGCATGGCCAAGCTGGTGACCGGCAAGCACGAGATCGTCGCCTTTTCGAAGAGCTGGCACGGCATGACCGGCGTGGCAGCGTCAGCAACCTACAGCGCCGGCCGCAAGGGCTATGGACCTGCCGCGGTCGGCTCGCTCGCGATCCCGGCGCCAAACAGTTTCCGGCCGCGTTTCAAGCATGCCGACGGCTCGCTGGATTGGCAGACCGAGCTCGACGATGCTTTCGATCTGGTCGACAGCCAGTCGACGGGCAACCTGGCGGCCTTCGTCGCCGAACCGATCCTGTCGAGCGGCGGCATATTGGAGCTGCCGCAAGGCTACCTGGCGGCGCTGCAGCAGAAATGCCGCGAACGCGGCATGCTGCTGATCCTGGACGAAGCGCAGACAGGCATCGGCCGCACCGGCCATATGTTCGCCTTCCAGAGGGACGGCGTCACGCCGGATATCCTGACGCTTTCCAAGACGATCGGCGCCGGCCTTCCGCTATCGGCCGTCATGACGACGGCCGAGATCGAGGAGGAAGCGCATGCGAAAGGTTTTCTCTTCTACACCACGCATGTTTCCGATCCGCTGCCGGCGGCCGTGGGCCTGGCGGTGCTCGATGTGGTGGAAGAAGAAAAGCTCGTTGAACGGGCGCGCAGCATGGGGGCGAAACTGTTCGCCGGCTTGTCCAGCCTGAAGCAACGTTATGAATGCGTCGGCGACGTGCGCGGGCGCGGTCTCCTGCTCGGCGTCGAGATCGTCAAGGACCGCAAGGACCGGGTTCCCGACCATCAGCTCGGCGCCGCGATCGCGGCTGAGGCGTTCCGGCGCGGTCTCAGCATGAACATCGTCAAGCTTCCCGGCATGGGCGGCGTCTTCCGTATCGCCCCGCCGCTGACGATCTCCGAGGAAGAGCTGGAGCTCGGCCTGAAGATCATCGCCGAGTCGATCGAGGCCGGGCTCGCCGCGAACACGAGCCGTCCCGGCATCGCCGCCGAGTGACGTCGAGGGCCGGCGACCCAAGCGCCGGCTTCGGCCTCACACCACGACGGTCTGCAGACGCTCCGCAATG
>NZ_RZSB01000595.1:0-3775 GCF_004023285.1 Mesorhizobium sp. M2A.F.Ca.ET.067.02.1.1 | reverse complement strand
GGCGCAGGTCGTGGCGCTGCAGGCCGGCCAGCTCGACGTCATCCCGAGCACCACGCGCCTCGAGCTGGCGATCGAGGGCAATGCCAACTTCAAGCTGCTCAGCGTCCAGGCGAGCTCGCACGACGCCGTGCATCTCAGGACCGACCAGGCGCCGTTCACCGACAAGCGCATCCGCCGCGCTCTGGCGCTCACCCTCGACCGCGAGGCCATCGTCAAGGGCCTGCTCAAGGGTCGCGCCATCGTCGGCAACGACACGCCCTTCGCGCCGATCTTCCCCTCGGCCGATACGTCGGTGCCGCAGCGCAAGCAGGACATCGCCGAGGCCAAGCGTCTGCTGGCCGAAGCGGGCGCGCCGAACGGCTTCGAGGTGACGCTTACCACCGAACGCGCCTACGACATTCCCGACTACGCCGTGATCATCCAGAACTTCGCCAAGAAGGCTGGCATCGACATCAAGCTCAATGTCCTGCCGCAGGATGCCTATTACGGTTCCGCGACCTTCGGCAGCTCGCCATGGCTCGATTCCAATCTCGGCATCACCGATTTCGGCCATCGCGGCACGCCCGACATCTTCCTCAACGCGACGCTGAAGAGCGACGGCGCGTGGAACGCCGCGCATTTCAAGAATGCGGACTATGACGCATTGCTGGTCGAATACGGCAAGGCCCGCGACCTGCAGACGCAGCGCATCGCGGCCGGCAAGATCCAGACCCTGCTGCTCGACGAGACGCCGGAGATCATCTCCTACTTCTCGCAGTACAGCCGGATCGCCAGTGCGAAGGTCGAGGGCGTGCGCTTCACGGCAATCTCGCATCTCCTGCTCGACCGCGTTTCCTTCGTCCAGGCATGATGCGCAAACGTCAAACCGGCCGGGGCACCGGATGCTGACCGGCCGCACCTTGTCGGCGCGCGCGGCTTCGCTGCTCCTCACGCTATGGCTGGTCAGCGCGCTGGTCTTCCTCGCCGGGCAGGTCCTGCCCGGCGATGTCGCGCGCGTCATGCTCGGTCCCTTCGCCGATGCGCAGGCCGTCGCGGCGCTGAACAGACAGCTCGGCGCCGACCAGCCCGTGCTTGTCCAGTACTGGCGCTGGTTCAGCGCGGCGCTCACCGGCGATTTCGGCACGTCGCTGTCGATGCGCGCGCCGGTCGCGCCTTTCGTGCTGGCAAGCCTCGGCCGCTCGGCGGCCCTTGCTGGCATCATCCTCTTGTTTCTTGTGCCGCTGGGTGTCGGCGCGGGCATCGTCGCCGGCCTCAACCAGGGTCGGCTCACCGATCGGCTGATCGTGCTCGCCGGCGTCTCCTTCGGCATCGTCCCGGATTTTGTCTCCGGCCTGCTCCTGCTCCTGGTCTTCGGCCTGTGGCTGAACTGGCTGCCGATCACGGGTGCCGCGCCCGATGGCGCGGGCTTCTGGACGAGCGGTTACTATCTCATCCTGCCGGCGCTGCCGCTGGTGCTCAACCTCGCCGGCTATCTGGCGCGCATGACGCGGGCCGGCGTCATCGAGGCTTTGGCTGCCGACTATACGCGCACCGCCATCCTGAAAGGGCTCGATCGCCGGCAGGTCATTATCCGCCACGTGCTGCCCAATGCGCTGACGCCGACCATCGCGGTGCTGGCGACGCAGAGCGGCTACATGCTCGGTGGGCTGGTGGTGATCGAGGCGCTGTTCGGCATCCAGGGCCTTGGCAATCTGGTTCTGAATGCCGCCAAGTCGCGCGATTTCCCCATGCTGGAAGCAGGCGTGCTGGTCATGGCGACGATCTTCGTCCTGTCCGCCGCGATCGGCGATCTCGTCCAGGCGCTGCTCGACCCACGGCAACGGCGGCGGGCGTCGTTATGATGGATCTTTTGGAGTTCCCGGCGCCATCGCACGCGCCCGCTGTCCTGGGGGTCGCCGGCAGGCTGGGTCGCGCCGTTCGCGGGCTTCCTCCCTCCATCATTATCGGATCGCTGATCCTCGCCTTCTGGATCGCCTGCGCCCTGTTCGGCGACCGGCTGGTTCCCTTCGATCCCTATACCGAGGATTTCCTCGCCACGCTGACGCCGCCGGACGCCGCGCACTGGTTCGGCACCGATCATCTCGGCCGTGACGTGCTGTCGCGTATCGTCGTCGGATCGCGCGACATCCTTCTCGTCGCGCCGCTCGCGACGTTGGGCGGTGTTACCGCCGGTACCATCATCGGCCTGGCGCTCGGCTATTTCGATGACCTGGTCGACGCGATCGGAGCGCGGCTGCTCGACACGCTGATGGCCTTTCCCTTCATCGTGCTCGTCACCATGACGCTGGTGGCGCTCGGGCCTTCGAACCTCACGGTCATCCTGGTGATCGCCATCGCCTATGCGCCGCTGGTGGCGAGGACCGTGCGCGCCGCGGTGCGCGAGCAGAAGGAACGCGAATATGTCAGCGCCGCCCGCCTCGGCGGCGAGAATGCCTTCGCCATCATGGTGCTGGAAATCCTGCCCAACATCAGGGAGACGATCCTGATCGAGCTCGTCACCAGACTGGGCTACGCCTTCTTCTCGATCGCCACGCTGAGCTTTCTCGGCCTCGGCATCCAGCCGCCCTCTGCCGACTGGGGCCTGGCGGTCGCCGAAGGCTATGGCTTCCTCACCGGCGGCAAATGGTGGGTGGTGGTGTTCAATTCGGCGGCCATCGTCTCGCTGGTCATGGCGACCAACCTCATCGCTCAAGGCATCGGCGCCTTCGAGAATAGCGAACGGTGATTTGACCTTCTGAGGCTCGCGCTCTGCTAGACTCCCCTTGATTCGTCTCGGGCAAGGAACGGCATGAGCAAGGCCCTCGGCACATTCGCACTGGTCACGGTTTTGAGCGCCTTGCTGATGGCGCTGTCATTGGCCGTGGCGAGGCACGGCTATCCCTACGGTGCGTTCGGCGTGAAGCGGCTCGACGGCATGGCCGACGCCGGCTCCTTCCTGGCCATCGCCGCCATCTATTTCTTCGGGGCGATGCTGATGATGATCCTGCCGATCCGCGCCGCCGGCATCGTGCTGACTCATGCCGCCGACGCGATCTTCTGGGCGACGATCATGCTGTTCGCGACCATCGTCGGCGCGCTGATCGCCAGATGGGCCTTCGGCCAGCACGAGGTGCTTTGGGCGCTCTTCAACTGGCGCTTCCTGTTCGTCGCGGCTATCGTGGCGGCACACCTCACCATGAACGAGCTTCGCCGCAACGTCCTGCTCAGAAGCCTGTTCTTCGTCGTCTTCGGCGTGGTCACGCTTGCCTGCCTGTTCTGGTCGTTCTCGACCTGACGCGAACCAGCTCTAGGTTTAAGATCGCGGGTAGACCTCCTCCCGGACAATCACTATATCATTTGTCTGACAATTGACCCGGCCGAAGGCCGCCGCGACCAAAACCCAAGGAAAACAAGATGACCCTGCACCGCAAGAACCTGATCGACGGCGAGTGGCTCGGCGAGGCCGGCTCGCGCAACATCAACCCCTCGAATACCAACGATGTCGTCGGCGAATATGCTTCGGCCGGGCCGGAGGAGGCAAAGCAGGCCATCGCCGCCGCCAAGGCCGCCTTTCCGGCCTGGTCGCGCTCCGGCCCGCTGGCCCGCCACGCCGTGCTGAAGAAGACCTCCGACGAGATCATGGCGCGCAAGGACGAGATCGGCCGCTCGCTCGCGCGTGAAGAAGGCAAGACATTGGCCGAGGGCGTCGGCGAGACGATCCGCGCCGCGCAGATATTCGACTTCTTCGCCGGCGAGACGCTGCGTCTGTCGGGCGAGATGGTGCCGAGTGTGCGGC
>NZ_RZSB01000594.1:0-3790 GCF_004023285.1 Mesorhizobium sp. M2A.F.Ca.ET.067.02.1.1 | reverse complement strand
AGACAGCCACCGGCTGCGGCGCCGTCACCACCGACAGGATGACGTTCTTTTCGTGCAGCACCTTGTAGTGTTTCAGGCTGTGCATCAGCGCGGTCGGCGCGCTTAAGGGATCGCTGGTCAGGAACACGGCCGTGCCCGAGACGAGCTGCGGCTTCTTCTTCAGGAGATTCGACGCCAGGAAGTCGAGCGGGATCTCGTTGCGGCGCGTCTTGTCGAACAGGTAGCGGGTACCGCGGATCCAGGTCCACATAATCAGCCCCATCAGAGAGGCGACAGTGATCGAGACCCAGCCGCCCTCGACGATTTTGACGACATTGGCCGAGAAGAAACCGAGATCGATGACGCCGAAGAGCACCACCAGGGCCAGTGCGGTCGCAACCTGCCATTTCCACAGCCAGCGCATCACCACGAACAAAAGGATAGTCGTCATCAGCATCTCGCCGGTCACCGAAATGCCGTAGGCCGACGCAAGCGCGCTCGAGCTGCCGAAGCCGACGACCAGAAGCATCACGCCAAGCGCGACCAGAAGGTTGACCCTCGGCATATAGATCTGGCCGCTCTGCATCTCGGACGTGTGCTGCACTTCGATGCGCGGCAGAAGGTTGAGCTGCACCGCCTGCCTAGTCAGCGAGAAGGCGCCGGAAATGACGGCCTGGCTGGCGATGACCGTGGCCGCTGTCGCTAGGCCGACCATCGGCATCAGCGCCCATTCGGGCAGCATCTGGAAGAACGGGTTGGTGGGCTTGCCGCCATGCGAGAGCACAAAGGCGCCTTGGCCGAAATAATTCAGCAGTAGGCACGGGAAGACGATTGCGAACCAGGCCATCACGATCGGCTTGCGGCCGAAATGGCCGAGGTCGACATAGAGAGCCTCCGCGCCGGTCACCGCCAGGAAGACCGCGCCGACGGTAACGAAGGCTCCGGTCGGCGTCGTGGCCAGGTAGTAGATCGCGTAATATGGATTGATCGCCAAGAAAACCGACGGATCGTCGACGATATGGTAGACACCGGCCGCGCCGATCGCCACGAACCATGTCGCCGTCACGGGCCCGAACACCGCCGCCACCTTGCCCGTGCCGAAGCGCTGCACGGCGAAAAGCACCGCCAGAATGACCAGCGTGATCGGAACCACGAAGGCATCGAGCGCAGGCGTGACGACTTCCAGGCCCTCGACCGCCGACAGCACCGAGATCGCCGGGGTGATGATTGAATCGCCGAAGAACAGCGCCGCGCCGCAAAGGCCGATCACCAGGATGAGCCTGGAGCCCGGGGGATAGGCGCTGCGCGCCAACGCCATCAGCGACAGCGTGCCGCCCTCGCCCTTGTTGTCGGCCCTGAGCACGAAGGCGACATATTTGATCGTGACGATGATCGTCAGCGCCCAGACGATCAGCGACAGCACGCCGAGTACGTCATTGCGGGCAACCGAACTCGAAGACGCGTGCAGCGCCTCGCGAAAGGCGTAGATCGGGCTCGTGCCGATGTCGCCATAGACGACGCCCAGCGCGCCAAGCATGAGCACCTTAGTGCTGTGCTGCCGCTCGGTTTCGGCATGGCCCGAGCGTTCGAGGGATTCCGTTTCGCTGGCGTTGGCTAGCACCATGAACCCCACTTTACCGAATTCGTCACGCTCCGAGGCAACCGCGACGCGCGCGACACACCAAGACTGCCGAAACTACCCAAAGTCCCCTACCATCCGCAGGCCTTCAAGAACCGCCCGACCGTGCCGGCCATGCCATACTCCAGCGCATCGGCTGTCAACCCATGTCCGATCGATACTTCGGCCAATGCCGGGATGCGTTTGGCCAATGGCGGTAGGTTCTCGACGGTCAGATCGTGTCCGGCATTGACGCCGAGCCCGGCCTTGAATGCGGCGTCGGCGGTTTTTCCCAGTCTTTCCAGCTCTTTGGCCGCTTTTGCCGAATCGGAATGGAAACCTCCATAGGGCCCGGTATAGAGCTCGATGCGGTCGGCGCCTGTGTCGCGCGCCGCATTGACCCCGTCTGGAACCGCATCGGAAAACAGCGACACCCTGAATCCGCTTTTCTTCAACCGCTTGACGATCGGAGTGAGGAACGCCGCCTGGGCGACGAAGTTCCAGCCATGGTCGGAGGTTGCCTGCGCCGGGTCGTCCGGCACCAGCGTCACCTGCTCAGGCTGGTTCTTCTCGACCAGCGCCAGGAAATCCTCGGTCGGGTAGCCCTCGATGTTGAACTCCGCCGTTGGGAATTCGTCGTCGATCAGCGCCCTGATCTCCGGCAGGTCGGAATGCCTTGTGTGCCGCTCGTCGGGCCTGGGATGCACCGTCAACCCATGCGCGCCGGCGGCAAGGGCAATGCGGCCAAGTCCGATGACGCTCGGCCACGGCAGGTCGCGGCGGTTGCGCAGCATGGCGACGGCGTTGAGATTGACCGAGAGCTTGGCGGGCATGAGCTGGGGTCCAGTGGATCGGCGGGCATCTATAGCGCCTTTGACGGGAACAGATAGGGGGTTTCGCGTGTTCCAGGGGACAGTTGGAGGCTAAGGTGAGGATTTGCAGTGAATTTCCTTGAAGCCGTGCCGGCCATCCGCCGCATCGAGACCAACCGCGACGCGCTTTTCGCCATCGACGTCGTCGGCGATGTCTCGCCGGCCGATGCGGAGAACCTGTTCGGCTTGCTGGAAGCCGCCTACGCGCTGCATCCGAGGATCGACGTGCTGATCAGGCTGACCGACGAGGAAAGCGTCGACTGGGCCAATATCAAGCAGGACACGCTCCGGCAGGGCGTGGCCGACGCGATGGAACATGTCGTGCGCTGCGCGGTCATCGGCGAGCCGAGTTGGGCCTCCCTCGTCGCGGGCGTGTTCCCCAAAACGCTGCCTTTCGAAGTCAGACGCTTCGATGTCGACGATGAGGAAGCCGCCTGGCAGTGGCTTGGCGCGAGGCCGACCTGATGGCCAAAAATCTCAGCGAACGATTGTCAACCGCTCGGCGGCGCGGGTGATTGCCGTATAGAGCCAGCGCTGCCGGGTCTCCTTGAAGGCCCAGCTCTCATCGAACAGCACCACGTCGTTCCACTGCGAGCCCTGCGCCTTGTGCACGGTCAGCGCATAGCCATAGTCGAAATCGTCGAAGCGCTTCTTCTGCTGCCAGGGGATCTCGGCATCCGGATCCTCGAACGCCGCCTTGAGCAGCTTGATCTTGGCGACGCCGCGGTCGGGATCGTCCTCCTCCGGCGAGACCAGAAGGTTGATGCCGGGCTTCACCGTCTCGCGTGACGAGGTCATCACCTTCCACAGCGAGCCGTTGAGCAGCCCCTTGGCCGGGTCGTTGCGCAGGCAGACCAGCTTGTCGCCGGCCTGCGGGAAATCGGCGTTGAACCCCTTCAGCTCGCGCAGCCTTTGATTGTAGCGCCGGCGCGTGCGGTTGGTGCCGACCAGCACCTGGTCCGCCTTGAGCACGAGGTCCTGGTTGACCGCTTCCCTGCCGATCACCTGCGCCGTGCCGTAGTCGCCATGCATGAATTCCCGGCCCTCGCGCACGTCGAGCGCCAGCCGGATGATCGGGTTGTCGCGCGCCTGGCGGTGGATTTCGGTCAAGAGCACATCCGGCTCGTGTTCGGTGAAGAAGCCGCCGCCCGAGATCGGCGGCAGCTGCGCCGGATCGCCCAGCACCAGGATCGGCGTGCCGAAGCTCTGCAGGTCGCGGCCGAGCTGCTCGTCGACCATCGAGCATTCGTCGATGACGACGAGCTTGGTGCGCGAAATCGGGCTTTGCCGGTTCAGCGAGAAGGTCGGCGACATCGAGGTC
>NZ_RZSB01000593.1:0-3805 GCF_004023285.1 Mesorhizobium sp. M2A.F.Ca.ET.067.02.1.1 | reverse complement strand
GCGTGTTGCTGAGCAGCGGCGCGACGTCGATCCGGCCCGAGCCGATCAGGTCGACCGCCAGGGCGAATTCCGTGTCGAAGCGGAAGCTGCCCTTCACCTGGATTTCCTTGGTGACGATGACCGACATGGAAAGCTCCGCCGTCGCGCCCTGGCCGACGGCCACCAGCGTGCCGCGCGGCTTGATGACAGGCAAGGCGCTGGCGACCGTCCCGCCCTGGCCGGCGGCCTCGAAGACGACGTCGAAATACCCCTTGTTGGCGGCGTAGCCGTCCATCGCCTCGGCATGTGTGGCGACATTGATCGTGCGGTCGGCGCCGATCTTGGCGGCGTATTGCAGCGGTCTGTCCTGCACATCGGTGACGACGACTTCGCGCGCGCCGGCAAAGCGCGCGGCGAGCACCAGCAGCGTGCCGATCGGTCCAGCGCCCATGATCAGCACGCGGCTGCCATAGACCGGCGCCTGGGCGACGGCATGCAGCGTCACGGCAAGAGGCTCCGCGAACGCGCCGGCGGTAGGGTCGGAGCCCGTCGTCAGCGGCACGGCGTTTTTGGCGCGGCAGACGAGATGTTCGGCAAAGCCGCCCTGCACATGCGGCATGCGCATCGCCGACCCCAGGAAGCGCATGTCGAGGCAATGGATCGGTTGCCCGGCCCGGCAGAAGGCGCAGACGCCGCAAGGGTTGGCGGGATTGACGGCGACCGCCGTCCCCACCGCCGGCCTGGAAACGCCGGCGCCCAGCGCCTCGACGCGGCCGGCGATCTCGTGGCCGAGGATCATCGGCTCCTTCATGCGCACAGTGCCGAAACCGCAATGGCGGAAATAATGCAGGTCGGAGCCGCAAATGCCGCCGCGCGCAATGCGCACCAGTACCTCGCCTGGCCCGGGCCCTGGCGTTGTGCGCTCCTCGACGTCGAGGTCGAGCGGCCGGCGCAGCACCACCGCGCGCATCGAGGATGTTGGCGACAAACCGGCTCTCCGCTGCTTCCCCCAACAGCTAACAGGAAAGTCGCGATGCCTTCAACTGCATTTATCTGACAAATCAGATGATAATGGACAGGTTCGGCTTGCTAAGATAACACCGACGCTTGCTAGCAGAACCAAATGGGCCGGGACAAAATGGCAGGCAACCAGACGGCGTCGGTGACGGACGAGATAACCAACAATCTCGGCCGCGAGATTCTCCGAGGGCTGTTTCCGCCCGGCGCGACCCTGATTGGCGAGGAGGAGATCTGCGCCCGCTTCGGCGCCAGCCGAAGTGCGGCGCGCGAAGCGGTGAAGATCCTGTGGGCCAAAGGCCTGCTGGTCACCCGCCCGCGGCGTGGCTCGCGCATCCGCCCGCTGAAGGACTGGAATTTCTTGGACCCCGCGGTGCTGGGTTGGCTGCGCGCCAGCGCGACACCGCGCCACTTCATCATCGAGCTTCTGGAAGTGCGCCTGGGTTTCGAATGCGAGGCCGCGGCTCTTGCCGCGAGCCGCAACAACCCGGACGAGATCGTCGCCATCCGCGAGGCCTTCGAAGCGATGCGCGCGGCCTCCTCCGGCCAGGGCGATCCGGTCTTGTCGGACGCCGCTTTCCATGAAGCGGTGCTTGCCGCCACCGGGAACCGCTTCTTCCTGCCGCTCTCCGCGCTGATCCACACGGCGCTGCAGTATAGCGTGCCGACCACCAACGCGCTGTTCGGTCACCCGGTGGGCGATCTCGACGCGCATGGCAAGGTGCTGAAGGCGATCGAGTCCGGCGACTCCGCAAGAGCCCGCAAGGCCATGCACGACATGCTGAGCGAGGTGCTCGCCCGCGTGCGCACGGCAGCTGAACTCACTGGTGCCGGCTGAATCGTTCAGATCGGAATTTGCCTGTCGTCCCGGTCTGCTGTGTGTCGGCGGCAATGGGCACGCCAGAATGGCGCTCGGCAAGCTGGAGACGATTTCTTCGTTGCGGCGAGACCACCGGCGTCGTCTCGCCTGGCAGGGTTTTCAGCCCAGTGATGATGGCCGAATTTAAGCCCGCATCGGTTCCGTTGCCGGTAGGGGAAGGCAGGTCTCGGCCAGCCGCACCCCGGCCCACGGTTCGAAGACCGCCCACGCCGTTACGCGCAGTTAAGGTCGGACTGGTACATTACGCTACGTTCGGTCGGGGAATAATGGCCCATGAGCCAGCGCGCGTTCATCACTCTGCTCGTCCTTCTGGCGGTGCTGCTCGCGCTGTCGGCGACGTCCTTTCCAGGCGCGATGATCGGCTTCCTGTTCGGCATCGCCATTGCCTTGTTCGTCGCCGGACCGGCGATGCTGATCGGCAAGGTGCTCGAGAATAACGGCATTCCGATATCCGGCGGGCGGTCTTGTGGATGCTGGCCAGGTTTTATGCGCTGCTTACTCTCTTCGCGGCATTCCAGACCTGGCGCCGGCTTCAGCGTCAGGAGACCGGCCAGGCGCGATCCGCGGGGCTGCGGCTGGCGCTGCTCGTCGCGCTTCTCGCGATGGCATGGCTTTCAGTGAACGCGATGCAGGAAGCCTGGCCGTGAGGCCGCCAATATGCGGCAACCTCACGAATAAGGCTCGATTCAGCGCTTCGGCCCAAAGCCAGGATAGGGGTTGAGCGGCACGATCGCCGTGATGTCCATCATGCCGGCCTCGATCAGCGGCAGCGTGGCGAGATGGCCGCGCACTTCCTTCTCGTCGGCCGCCTCGAACATCATGCCGCTGCCGGGAATGTCGCCACGGTTCCAGATCTGGCGCACCGCGCCTTGCACGTAAAGCGCCTTTCGCCGCTCGGACTCCGGCGGCAGCAGCGGCGCGAAATCGGCGTCGCTGAATTTTTGGGTGTTGCGGCTGAGCAGGGCAAAGAACTGCATGGCGATCTCCTTCGTGGCTGGGGTGACGAGGGAGATATCGCGCCGAGTCCAGACTGTCCAAGACTGATTAGGATAAAGCTCAGACCTTTGAGGACTTGGAATTGAGAGGCCAAAAAATGCTCGACCTGCGCCAGATCAGATATTTCGTCGCCGTCGCCGAGGCCGGCAATGTCGGCCGCGCCGCCGAGCAATTGCACGTTTCGCAGTCGCCCTTGAGCCGGCAAATCATACAGCTCGAGGAGCAGCTCGGCGTCACTTTGTTCGAGCGGGTGAAGCAGCGCCTCCATCTCAACGCCGAGGGCAGGGCCTTCCTTGCCGAAGCGCGCGCCTTGCTTGCCAACGCGGCGCGACTGGAAGAGCTGGGCCGCAACCTCGCCAGCGGCGCCACGGGCAGCCTTGCCATCGGCTATGTCGAGGGCGCGGTGCATGCGGGGCTGATCGCCGCGATGCTGAAGGATTTCCGCCACGCGCGGCCGGATTTCCACCTGCAACTCAGGAGCCTGCGAACGGCTGCGCAATTCGATGATCTGAGGCAGCGCGTGCTCGACCTCGGTTTCGTCTACTCGCCGGCACCCGAGGGCGATCCCGATCTTGAAAGCATGCTGGTGCGGCGCGAGCCATTGGTGCTGGCAATCCCAGAGGGCGATCCGCTTGCCGGTATCGCCGACATACAGCCCGGGCAACTCGACGGCCGCGTCTGGATCACCGTCGTGCGCCAGCCCGGCGACACCAACCGCGCGCAGTTCCTGGCGGCCTGCGCCGAATCCGGTTTCATGCCCGACATCGCCTATGAGACGAACGATCCGTTGACGTCGCTCGGCCTGGTCAGCGCCGGTCTCGGCCTCGCCACGGTCCAGGAAAGCTTGCGCAGCGCGGCACCTCCGGGCGTGATCTTCCGCGACCTGCCCTGGTTCAAGCGCAGCGTGTCGATCCATCTGGCATGGCGCAGGAA
>NZ_RZSB01000592.1:0-3813 GCF_004023285.1 Mesorhizobium sp. M2A.F.Ca.ET.067.02.1.1 | reverse complement strand
GTCCAGAGGTAGCGGCAGGTTTTTCGACGCCGCGTCCGCCGGCGGAAATCCAGGGCGCGGGCGACGGCCATGCGGTCCAGCAGGGCCATGGCAGAGTGATCGAGCAAACCGGCAGCGATGTCACCCGCCTTTACCGCGAAGCCGGGCAACTGGCGCTCGACCTCGCCCGGGAAACCGGATGCCGCTATGCCGTATTGACGGACGGCAGCCCATCATGCGGCAGCAGTTTTATCTATGACGGGAGCTTTTCAAGGGCCCGCGTGGCTGGCCAAGGCACGACTACCGCGCTGCTCGAGGAAAACGGTATCCGTGTCTTTTCCGAAGACAGGATCGGCGAGCTTGACGATCTGTTGATCGGCTCCAGCGCCGCCGGACATGCGGACTGACCGATGCCGCAGCAGGCCACCGACATTCTGCTCCGTCCCGGTACCATCGACGACGTCGAAACAATCTACGCCGCGCTGCTGCGTCTCGGCGCCCATATTGGCGCCAACCAGGAGATCAAATCCACCGCTGACGACCTCCGCACTTACGGCTTCGGCGAAAAGCCCGCCTTCTCGACCCTGATCGCCGAGATCGGCGGCGAATTCGCCGGGCTCTGCCTGTATTTCCCGATCTTCTCGACCTGGATGGGTCGTCCGGGCGTCTATGTGCAGGATCTTTATGTCGAGGACCGCTTTCGCGGCCGCCGCATCGGCGAGAAACTGCTGCGGCGCGTCGCGAAAGAGTGCCGCGCGGCGGGCGGCGTTTATCTGAGGCTCTCCGTCGATACCGACAACGAGACCGCCAAGGCCTTCTATGAGAAACTGGGCATCGGCCGGTCGAGTTACGAACAGGTGCAGAAGATCGTCGGCGATGCCTTTTTCGCCTTTGCCGACGCTCCGGAGGAATGACGATGAAAGCCTTCTATGCCGAAGAGCAGAAGCGCCACGATCCCAAGGCTTTCCTTTCGAGCGGCGCGCCGCAGCCCAATCCGGAAAAGCCGGAGCGGGTGGAGAGACTGCTATCCGGCGCAAGATCGGCCGGTTTGACGGTCGAACGCCCGAAAAATCACGGGCTTGGCCCGGTCGCGGCGGTGCATACGCCTGAATATCTCGACTTCCTCGAAAACATCTTCACGCGCTGGCAGCGCATCGAAGGCGCTTCGGCGGAGGTGATCCCGAACATCCACCCGATCGCTCGCAACGGCTCCTATCCGGCCTCGGCGGTCGGCCAGGCCGGCTACCATATGGCCGACACCGCCTGCCCGATCTCGGCCGAGACCTGGAACAGCGCGCTGTGGAGCGCTTGGAGCGCGGTCGAAGCCGCCGAGGCGGTGATGGCCGGCGCGCCGTCGGCCTATGCGCTCTGCCGTCCGCCTGGACATCACGCTTTCGCCGATGTCGCCGGCGGATTCTGCTTCATCAACAATTCGGCCGTGGCCGCGCAGGTTCTGCGCAAGAGTTCCGCCCGCGTCGCCATCCTCGATGTCGACCTGCACCACGGCAACGGCACGCAAGGCATCTTCTATGCCCGACCCGACGTGTTGACCGTCTCGTTGCACGCCGATCCGGTGCGCTTCTACCCGTTCTTCTGGGGCCATGCCGACGAACGCGGCGAAGGTCCCGGCCTCGGCTACAATCTCAACCTGCCGCTGCCGCGCAAATCCGGCGACGCGGCTTTTCTCGAAGCACTGGCGACGGCCTTCCAACGCATCCGCGCCTTCGCGCCGGAAGCGCTGGTCGTTGCGCTCGGCCTCGATGCCTTCGAAGGCGATCCGTTCGGCGGCCTATCGGTGACGACGCCAGGCTTCTCGCGCATCGGCGAAGCGATTGCCGGGCTCGGCCTGCCTACGATCATCGTCCAGGAAGGCGGCTATCTCTGCGATGCGCTGGGCGACAACCTCACAGCGTTCCTGACCGGCTTCGGCAGCAAGAAGGACTAGCGCTCCTGCCGCAGCATCGCGATCACGCGGTGCACGCTCTCCAGCGTCTCCTCGATCTCGGCCGCCGTGTTGTAGTGGGCAATGCCGATGCGCACGACACCCTGCTCGGCTGGAATGCTGAGCTGGTGGACGATCTCCCACGCGTAATTATGGCCCGACCACAGGAAGATATTCTCGGCGTTCATCTGCCGCAGGATTGTTTCCGGCGCGATGCCCTCGACCGTGAAGGAAACGGTCGGCACCCGCTCGGCGAGGCGCTCCGGATCGGTGATACCGCGGATGATCAGGTCCTCGATATCGGACAGGCCTTCGATCAGTCGCCGGGCCAGTGCGTTCTCGTAAGCGATCGAAACGTCGAATGCCTTGGCAATCCGCCGCCGCCGCGACCCGCCCTCGCCGGCGGCAGCGCCGAGATCAGCGAAATAGTCGATTGCCGCCGTCAGCCCGGCCATCAGCTCGATCTGTGGCGTGCCGAGTTCGAACCGCTCCGGCAGCCCGTTCGACGAACAGCGGCATTTGTAGGGCTTGAGGCCGTCGATCACGTCACGGCGTCCCCACAATATGCCCATATGCGGCCCGAAGAATTTATAGGCCGAGCAGATCAGGAAATCACAACCGAGCGCCTGCACGTCGATGAGCCCATGCGGCGCGAACTGCACAGCGTCGACATAGACCAGCGCGCCGGCCTGTTTAGCTGCCGCCGTCAGCGCCTGCACGCGGTTGATCGAGCCGGTGAGGTTGGACGCGTAATTCAGCGCGACGAGCCGCGTCTTGTCCGACAGCAGCGCCTTCAGCGCTGCCTCTTCCACCTGCCAGCTCCGCTCGTCGAACGGCAGGAATCGCACGACCAGGCCAAGATCCTCGGCGAGCTGCAGCCAGGGCGAGACATTGCCTTCATGGTCCATGCGCGTGACGATGATCTCGTCGCCCGGCTTCATCGTGCGGCCAAGCGTGCGAGACATGTGGTAGGTGAGCGTCGTCATGTTGGCGCCGATGACGATCTCCTCGACGCTTGATGCGTTCAGGAAATCGGCCATCGCCGCATGCGCCGCGTCGACCACCTGCTGCGCCGCCACCGTCGTTTCGAAGAACCCGCCGAGATTGGCGTTGGTGGTGAGCAGGCAGCGCGACACCGCGTCCGCTACCGTCAATGGCACCTGCGTGCCGGCGGGATTGTCGAGATAGATGCGCCGGCGCCCTTTATCGGTCAGCGAAAGCGCCGGAAATCTGCCGCGCACGGCCTCGATCGGAAACTCTGCCATCGTCTCCACCCCTTTGTTTTTTAAACGATTCCGATCAAGGACACGGATTGCCGACGCGCTGGTGAATGGCGTCGACCGCCTTCTGCATCTCTTCCGTCCAGGTGACGTCGACCGAGGACAGCGCCGTCTCGAGCTGCGCGATGGTGGTCGCACCGACGATGTTCGCCGTCACGAAGGGCCGGCTCGCCACATAGGCGTTGGCGAAGAGCGCCGGCTCCATGCCGAAGGAGCGCGCCAGCTCGTTGTATTGAAGCAGCACTTCCGCCGCATTCGGCGTCTCGTAGCGCTGGCCGCGGTTAAAAAGCTGCGAGCGCGAGCCCTGCGGCCGCGCGCCATGATCGTACTTGCCGGTGAGATAGCCCTGCGCCAGCGGCGAATAGGGAAGAAACCCGATCTCCTCGCGTTCGCAGACCTCGGCAAGGTTCACCTCGAAGGTGCGGTTGACGAGGTTGTAGGCGTTCTGCAGCGAGGCGACGCGCGGACCCACGGCCTTTTCGGCCTCGAAGACGAAGCGCATGACACCCCAGGAGCTTTCGTTCGAGAGACCCAGATGGCGGATCTTTCCGGCCTTCACCAGTTCGTCGAAGACGGCGAGCGTTTCGGCAACAGGCGTCTCGCCTCCCGGAG
>NZ_RZSB01000591.1:0-3829 GCF_004023285.1 Mesorhizobium sp. M2A.F.Ca.ET.067.02.1.1 | reverse complement strand
CCTTGCCCCAATCGAGCAGCGACAGGCCGTGCTCTCTCAGCGCGTCGAGGATGGCGCGGTCGGCATCGGCGCCGGACGGCGCCGGCAGCATGCGTTCGGACAACGTGATGGCGCCGAGCCTGGCGGTCTCGCGCATGCGCACGGCGCGGCGCTCGCGGTCGAAGCTCGTCTCGCGCTTCGTTTCGAAGCGATCGGCAAGAGCGGCGCGGATATCGGCTTCGCCGACCGGCGCGGCCGCGGTGATGCGGGCGTTCTGCGCCTTGCCCTGCAAGTCGGCGACGACGAGCCAGGTTTCGTTGGCGAGCGGATCGGCGGCATCGACCATGGCGCCCGAACCGTTGGCGAGCACGAAGCGGCCGCGCTCGCCGCGCGCCCTCGCGACGCGATCCGGCCAGGCATGGATCAAAAGGGGGCCGGCAGAGGCCGCTTCGCCGCCCTGCCCGCCACCGGCCTGCCTGGCCAGACGCTCGGCGAGCTGTCTGGCGGCGTTGGCGCGCGGCGATTTCTCGCCGCGAAACCGGATCAGACGCCGCTCCAGATCGGCGCTGTCGCCGCCCAGCCCGCGCTCGGTCAAAAGCACGGCAAGCGTCGCCGCTTCGAGCGCATGGCCGGTCTTCGCGGCTTCGGCCACCATATGCGCCAGCCGCACCGGCAGCGCCAGCTTGCGCATGGCGGCGCCTGCTTCCGTCAGCCGCCCTGCCTCATCGCTGGCGTGCAGCGCCTTGAGCAGAACCCTTGCCTCGTTGAGCGCCGGCGCCGGCGGCGGATCGAGGAAGGACAGGCTCGACGGATCGGCGACACCGAAGGCGGCGCAGTCGAGCAGCAGGCCCGACAGATCGGCCTCGAGGATTTCCGGCGGCGTGAAGGCGGGAAGCGACGCGGTCTGCTCGGCCCGCCACAGGCGCACCGCCACGCCGGCATGCGTGCGCCCGGCGCGGCCGGCGCGCTGATCGGCCGAGGCCCTGCTGACACGCACCGTCTCCAGCCTGGTCAGGCCGCTTGCCGGCTCATAGCGCGGCAGGCGCGACAGGCCGGAATCGATGACGACGCGCACGCCATCTATGGTGATGGACGTCTCGGCGATCGAGGTCGCCAGCACCACCTTGCGGCGGCCGGCCGGCGCCGGCCTGATCGCCTGGTCTTGCGCCTTGTTGTCGAGCTGGCCGTAGAGCGGAACGATATCGGTGTCGGCCGCAACGTTGCCCTGAAGCCGCTCGGCGGTGCGCTCGATCTCGCGCTGTCCAGGCAGGAAGGCGAGCACGCTGCCCTGCTCGGTGGCCAATGCGGAGCGCACGGCCTTGGCCATGGCGTCCTCGACCGCCGTGCCTGCCGGCCGTTCGTCGTAGCGGATCTCGACCGGAAAGGCGCGGCCCTCGCTTTCGATCACCGGCGCTTCGGACAAAAGCTTCGCCACGCGCGCGCCGTCGAGCGTCGCCGACATGACCAGCAGGCGCAGGTCCGGCCGCAACGCGCCCTGCACGTCGAGCGCCAGCGCCAGGCCGAAATCGCCGTCCAGCGAGCGCTCGTGAAATTCGTCGAAGATCACCGCCGAGACGCCCGGCAGCTCCGGATCGTCGAGGATCATGCGCGAGAGCACGCCTTCGGTGACAACCAGGATCTTTGTCCGTGCCGAGGTCCGGTTCTCCATGCGCATGGCGTAGCCGACCGTGCCGCCCGGCTCCTCGCCGAGCAGTTCAGCCATGCGGCGGGCTGCGGCGCGGGCGGCGAGCCGCCGCGGTTCGAGCAGCACGATCCGGCCCTCCCCCAGCCACGGCGCGTCGAGCAGCGCCAGCGGCACCAGCGTCGTCTTGCCGGCGCCGGGCGGCGCCACCAGCACGGCGCTGTTCCGCTGCGAGAGCGCTTCGCCAAGTGCCGGCAGCACGGCTGTGACCGGAAGCTCCGGCAAGGGTTTCGTCATCATGTCGCCCGCATATCAGCGGTCGCGGTCGCCATGCAACGTATGCGCTCAGAGCCTGGTGCGCGAAAACGGGTTCCAGCGCACGGTGCCGAGCCGGACTTCTTCGCGCACCATCGTCAGCAGGCCGGATGCGCCGACCACCGCCAGGCCGCCCAGCGACAGCCAGTCGGGATATTCCTGGAAGAACAGCGCGCCGAGGATGACCGCCCAGACGATCTGCGAATAATGCGTCGGCGCGATGCGGTTTGCCGGCGCGTATTTGACCGCAAGCAATTGCAGCAGCTGCCCGCCGGCGGTGAAGAGGCCCGCCATCATCAGCCAGACCAGTTGCCCGAGATTGGGTAGCGCGAACGAGGTGGCGGCCGCGCCGACGCCGTTGAAGACAAGGCCGTAGCCGACCAGCGCGCCGAGGATCGTCGTGCGCTTTTCCTGCTGGGCGAGCGAGCGCATCAGGATGACGCTGATGGCGGCGAGGAAGGCGTTGGCGAAGGCGGCGAGATGGCCGAGATGCAATTCGCGAAAACCCGGCCGCACCACCAGCATCACGCCGGCAAAGCCGGCGACCACGGCGAGCCACCGCCAGGGACCGACCTTCTCCTTGAGGATGACTGTCGACAGGATGGTGACCAGCAACGGCGCAAGGAAGATCAGCGCGTAGACTTCCGCCAGCGGAATAGTGGTGAAGGCAAAGACGCTGAGCACGCCAGAGACGATGCCGGCCAGAGCGCGCGCTTGCACCGCCCAAGGCCTTTTGGTGCGCCAGAAATCGCGCCAGCGCTCGTCCCCGGGCTTGGTGAAGAACAGGAAGCAGCCGGCAAACAGGGTCGAGAAGAAGCCGATCTCGAAGACGGTGAACTGCCCGCCCAGGCTCTTGATGACGGCGTCGCTGAACGAATAGCTTGCATAGGCGATGAGAGCGAGCAGAATTCCGTTCGGCATGTCATTTCCGGGAGAGAAGACGTGAAGATACTGGCGCTGGGCGCCCATCCCGACGACATCGAGATATTCATGTTCGGTACGCTGGCCGCCTATGCCGCGCAAGGCGCAGAGCTCAATTTTGCGATAGCCACCGATGGTGCCAAGGGCGGTATGGGCGACCCGGCGGCGCTTGCACGCAGGCGGCGCAAGGAAGCGGCCAAGGCGGCAAGCCTGCTAGGCGTCGAGCCGCGCTTCCTCGACTTTCCCGACGGCGAACTCGTCGCCGATGCCGCGCTGATTGCGGCGCTGAAGGCGCTGATCGGCGAGGTGAAGCCCGACCTCGCGATCACCCATGCGCCCTATGACTATCATGGCGACCACCGCGCGCTGTCCGACGGCGTGCGCAGCGCGGGGTCCTTCGCGGTGCCGGTGCTGCATGCCGACACGCTCGGCGGCACCGGTTTTTCACCGACGCATTATGTCGAGATCTCGCAGCATTGGGAGATCAAGGCTGAAGCGATCCGCGCGCACCAGTCGCAAGGCCCGGAGCATTATGTGCACCGGGCGCGCCTCCAGAACGAGTTTCGCGCCGGCCAGTGCAACGGCGCCTCCGGCGCGCTGGCGGAAGCTTTCCGCTTCGAGCCTATTTTCCCCTTCGCTGACATACGCGCGCTGCTGCCGCCGGCGCCGGCGATCCGGCCGGTCATGGCAAGCCCCAGCCCTGCCACCGGGGCCAGCTGACTGCGGCCGAAACAGGTCCGGTGATCATTTCCCAACGATTTCAATGACGCGCTTTGGCATGCTGCGGCGCAGCAACGAATTCGCTTGCGTTGTTTAGTAAAAAGAGCATCACTAAACAAATTACTAAACATCGGCAGCGCATCGCGCTTCGTGTTTTAGGCCCTCGGAGGAGCGAGGGTTGAGGGGCTCTTGAAACCGTCATCCGGACGCGTTTCGCAAATGGGAGGTAAGGCATGAAATCGACCTTGAAAC
>NZ_RZSB01000590.1:0-3833 GCF_004023285.1 Mesorhizobium sp. M2A.F.Ca.ET.067.02.1.1 | reverse complement strand
CCGCCATATTCGCCTTCGGGGATGACGCCCTCGAAGTCGATATATTCGATCGGGTGGTCCTCGGTCTCGACGGCAAGCCGCTTGTCGGCCGGGTTGAGCGAGGGGCCGCGCGGGACAGCCCAGCTCTTCAGCACGCCGCCGATTTCGAGGCGCATGTCGTAGTGATCGGCGGTGGCGTGGTGCTTGTGGACGACGAAGCGGTTGGAGCCCTCGGAGGCGAGGCCGCCCGCGGGCTCGGGGGTGCGGGAGAATTCGCGCTTGGCGCGGTAGGGTTTGAGGTTGGCGGGCATGGATCAGGCGCCGAAGAACGCAATGGAATACGACGAACGCCGAGTTCCTTCGCCCCCCTCTCTGTCCTGCCGGACATCTCCCCCTCTAGGGGGGAGATTGGCAGTTTGAGCGCCGGCACCTCTCTTGCAACGGTGGCGATTGGCGAAACCGGCGGCGACATCTGATCTCCCCCCTTGAGGGGGAGATGTCCGGCAGGACAGAGAGGGGGGCTGTCCCGCCAGCATCTGAGATTTTCCTATAGCGCGGCGGAGCAAAGGAAAGAGATCAATCGTCGATCGCCGGCGTCAGTTCCAGCTCGGCCGGGGTCAGCCCCTGCCTCAGCTGGCTCAGCCGGAACTCGTCGACCCAGTAGGCCTCGCCGTCGACCAGCACGCGGGCGCTGTAGGTGCCGCCGGAAAAACGCTGCGCGGTGACATAGACCTTGTGGCGCTCGAGCGCGGACTTCACCGCGGCGCGGCGGGACTTTTCTCTGGAGACGGGACTGGCCATGGCCTCACTCGAACACGCTGCCGCCGAAGGATGCGGCTGTCACAAGCATGGCGGAGAGCGGAATGTGAGTCAATTTGGCCAGCGCAGGCCGCCCGCTCACCGCCCCGCCCGTAGCCGCCGCCAGCGCTGCATGAAGTCCTGCGCGAGCTTGAACAGGCGCGGGTTGTCGCGCACGAAGGCGACGCCCCGGCCGCGATATTTGATGGCGCCGCTCGCGGCCAGGCCCTTCAGCGTGATGCCGTAGCAAAGTTCGGACAGAACCGACTTCACCGCGCCCATATGCTCCTTGTAGCTCTGGTTGCCGACCGACAGGTCGAAATAGTCGAAGCCCTGCCCGCGGCCCCAGCGGATCAGCTCGCCCATGATGCACAGCCCGGGCGAAACGTTGGGCACCGCGGCCTGGTCGATCGAGACCAGCAGCGCATGCAGTGTGCCGAGATGGACCGCAAGGTACTGGACCGCGACCATGACGTCGCCGGCGCGCAGGCCGAAGACGCGTACCGAACCGTCCTTCAGACCGCGCTGCGCCGCGCTTCGGTAGAACTCGGCGACCGGCGGCCGCGCCAGGAGATCGAACCGGCCGAGCTCGCGAAAACGGCTGAGCCGCATTTCGACCAGCTTGCCGAAAATCGAGTCCACCAACGCCGGCGTGTCGGCTTCCACCAACGCCAGGCCACCATTGCGGTCCAGACGGCGCAGGTCCTTGTTGAGGGCCTTGACGAAGGACGGACGGCAGATGCGCTTGACGACGGTGTCGGCGTCGCCATCCATGGCGATGCCGTAACGGGAATGGATGGAATCGCGCGCCGGCGAAAGCAGCGCCAGGGGATTGGCGACGCCGCCGATCTCCTTCGGGATACCGGTGATGTGGATGCGGTCCGCCGGCGGCAGCACGGAAAGCACCGCCGCCCAGGCGGCCTCGGCGGACTGCCTTGTCCAGGGCGTGGCGTCGGCGAGCAAGGGTGCCGCGTAGTCGCAGACCCCGCAGCTCAACCACTCGACCACCCAATGGCCGAACGCGCGGCGCCGCATTAGCGGCACGAGCATGACCGGTTCGGCCGTCGCGGCGTCCCGCAATTCGACGATGGCCAGTTCGGCTTTCGGGGGCATGAGCCGCTCGACGATCCCCTCGGCCCAGGCGAAATGCTGGTGGCCGGTGCACACGCCGGTCGTCTCGAGACGCAGCCAGAGCGGCTTGGCCGTTTCGAGGCTGGTGTGCAACTGCGCCACGTAAGCGATGCCAGCGGCGCCGGCGTGCGGCGCGGCCTCGCCCTCGGCCAGGCCGGTCGTCATCGCGGCCATCGGCATTGCCTGGCTTGCCACATCATTCTCCTATCGTCTCTGCACGGCGAGCGTCGCCGCGCGGCGCCAGGCGCCGACCATCGTGGGGCGCTGCTCGTTGGGGTGCTTGAGGTTCCACATGCGGTTGGCCGTGAAATACCATGAGGCCACCAGCACGAAGGTCTCCGACACCGCGGCGCCGGCCAGCGCCCATGTCGACGGCGCGACGGCCAGCAGGATGCCGATCGTCGCCAGCCCGACGATCGCGCCGGCCATGGTGATGAAGGCGACGATGCGGAAATCGCCCAGAATCTCGAGGACCACGCGCGGCATCACATAGGCCATGATCGGCACGAAGTTGGCGATGGCGAAGAGCCCGATCAGGCCGACCGAGGCATGCTGCAGAGCCTGCGATTTGATCATCGGCAGGATGAACAGGACGCCGCAGCCATAGGCCAGGCTGCCGCAACCCATGACAAGCGCCCAGATCTTGGCCTGCGTCCAGACGCGGTCGAACTCCTTGTTGCGCACCAGCTTTGCAAGTTCCGGCTGCAGCATGTTCGAGAAGGCTAGACTGGAGATGCGCAGCGGCGCGAACAGCACCAGCACCGCCGCCAGCGGGGCGTAGGCGGCAGGCCCGGCGATGCCCGCGACCAGCAGCGCCAGGGATTGCCCCTGGATGTTGGTGGTGGTGGCGCTGAACCCCGACCAGCAGAGCTGCGGCCAGAGCTTTGCATAGCGCCGCCAGGTCGGCGCGCGAAACGAGACGCGCAGCCTGCGGCGCGCCAGTTTCACCAGCACCGCGATGCCGACGATATTGGCCGCGGCAAGTGCGTAGAAAGTGGTCTGAAGCGCGTTGGCGAAGAACCAGATCGCCGCTGCCGCCAGCACTATGCCCGCGATCGTGAATGCGGCGTCGCTGATGGAGACGACGAGTTGCATGCGGCGCGCGAAGAATGCCGTACGCATATGGCTGCGCAGCGACCAGGCGCAGACGAAGCAGGCGGCGCCGATGCCGCTCGGGTCGCCCAAGAGGCGCATCAGCAGCCCCGTGCCCAGCCCCATCAGCAGCGCCACCACCAGCGCCGCCGATCCGAAGGTCATGTCATACGCGTCGACGCCGGCGCTGTTGGTGCTCTTGCCCATCCATATTGCGGCCGGAACGGCGGTGAGCGAGCGGATATAGGACAGGCCGACGCCGCCCATCACCATGGCCAGCGCGAAGAGGCCGTAACCTTCGGCCGACAGAAGATGCAGCAACGCGATGTTGAGGGCGAAATGGAAGCCGCTCTGCATCGCCTCGCCGCCGATCATCAGCATGAGGCGCCGCACCAGATGGGCCGGGAAGGTGAACTTCACGGGCTCGTCTCCGCCTCGCGGGCGACGCCCGCCCGTCCCCGCCGCGGCGTGGCCTTCAGCTTGTCGGCCACGATCGCCACGATCGCGGCGGCGGCGATATGCTCGCTGAAGAGCGTCTCGTAGCGCGTACGGCCGGCGGCGGCGAAGCCGCGCCAGAGCTCCGGCCGCTGGATGATCTCGCTGAGCTTGCCGGCAAAGGCCTTGGCATCCCCCGGCGGCACATGCCAGCCGGTCTCGCCGTCGGCCACCACTTCCACCAGTCCGCCGATCGCCGACACCAGCGGCGGCCTGCCCCAGCCCATCGCCTCGATGGCGACGCGACCGAGCGATTCCGGGCGGCGCGACGGCACCGCCACGATATCCGCCCAGCGATAGTGGTCGGTCGGGTCGGAGACGAAGGGCAGCACCTCGAC
>NZ_RZSB01000058.1:0-15099 GCF_004023285.1 Mesorhizobium sp. M2A.F.Ca.ET.067.02.1.1 | reverse complement strand
GACGCGGCAGAGCATGCCGGGGAGCTGTCCTGGCAGCGTGTGGGTGACGAAGAAGGCGGAGCCGATCGACAGCAGCACGCAGCCGGCCGTGTAGACCCATCGCCGCGCGAAGCGGCGGATCAGCATCGGCATGAACAGCGTCACCGAAAGGCCCATCAGCGACACGATGGTGTAGAGGATCGAGACGATCCGCTCATTGTGCAGGATCTCGTAGGCTTGGATCGGGATCACGCTGGAGATCGTGGCGCGGGCGAAGGATTCCATCGCATAGAGCGAGGCGAAGGTGCGCGCATCCGCCGGCCGCAGGGCCGGAAGCCAGATCGGATGGCGCACATGGGTGGACATCGGCCCTCCGGGACGTGAATCGCTCCCCAAATCTGGCCGGACCAGCAGCCGACCAGTAGCAGGAAACCGACCCCCGGAGGCCGAAAAGCGAAGCCTGCCAAAGGCTTTCCGCCGCTGGCCTAAAGCGAAATTTCATGGCTGCCATGAAACGCATTGGTGGCGCCTGCTTCTGTCGTCGGCTTGAACCGTGATAGTCGTTTGGCACGACTGAATCGGATTGCCTGACGATGAGCCTTCAAACGACCAGCGAACCCGTTCAGGACGCGACCAAGCAGGGCCGTATCGCCGCCTTCGACATCCTGCGCGGCGTCGCGCTGATCGCGATGGCGAGCTACCACTTCACCTGGGATCTTGAGAATTTCGGCTATACCGCGCCCGCTTTGACCGCATTCGGCTGGTGGAAATTCTATGCGCGCTGCATCGCCTCGACCTTCCTGTTCCTGGTCGGCGTCAGTCTCTTCCTCGCCCATGGCCGCCAGATCCGCTGGCCAGGCTTCTGGAAGCGCTTCGCCATGGTCGCCGTGGCGGCGATCGCCATTTCGGCAGTCACTTATTTCGTCACGCCGGACGGTTTCATCTTCTTCGGCATCCTGCACGAGATCGCGCTCGCAAGCCTGCTCGGCCTCGCCTTTCTCAGGCTGCCCTGGCTGCTGACGGCAATCGTCGCTGCCGCTGTCATCGCAGCTCCCTACTATCTGCGGTCGGAATTCTTCGATCATCCGGCGCTGTGGTGGGTCGGCCTCTCCGCCACAAACCCGCGTTCCAACGACTATGTGCCGCTCTTTCCCTGGTTCGGCGCAGTGCTTGCCGGCATCGCCGCGGTCGAGCTGGCTTCCGTCACAGGCCTGCTTGCCCGGCTGGGGACATGGATACCGGGCCGCTGGTCGAACCCGCTGACCTTCATCGGCCGCCACAGCCTCGCCTTCTACCTCATCCATCAGCCGCTTCTGTTCGGCTCGGTCTGGCTGTTCTCGCAAGTCATGCCCGCCGCCCCCCAGGACAAGGAGGCCGGTTTCCTGCCGGCTTGCCAGGCGCAGTGCGAACAGCAGCGCGACAGCAAGTTCTGTACGAGCTATTGTGGCTGCATGCTGGACACGCTGAAGGGCGAAGGGTCTCTCGACAAGCTCTACGCCAACGACCAGTCCAGCGTCTGGAAATCGCACCTGTCCGATCTTGCGGAAACCTGCACCGCCGCGACCGAGGACCAGATGCAGGGAGGGCAGCAATGACGGGCATCGCAAAGCCCAGACACGGGATCATTCCCTGGCCGCCGATAATCTATGTCGTGGCGATCGCAGCGAGCGTCGTCCTCGGCATGCTCTATCCGCTGCCCTGGATCGGCGACATTTTTGGCGATCTCCTGTTCGGCGTCGGCTGGGTGGCACTGTTCGGCGTCGCCATGCTCTGGATCACGGCCATCCGCGCCATGTTCAAGGCCAGGACGACGCTCGACCCCAATGCCGAGCCCGACCACCTGGTGACGTCGGGTCCTTTCGGCATTACCCGCAACCCGATGTATCTCGCCAACACGCTGCTCTTGATCGGCGTCGCCTTCATCACCGGCATCGCCTGGTTCCTGATCTTCGCCTTCCTCGCCGCCTTCGCGACGCAGAAGCTGGCGATCGAGAAGGAGGAAAAGATCCTGGCGGCGAAGTTCGGCAAGAAATATCGGGACTATGCCAAGCGGGTCCGGCGCTGGATTTGAGGTTGAGTGGCCTGGCGATTAGCCTGAGCGTTCGGGACGTCGTCATCCTCGGGCTTGACCCGAGGATCCATCGCCGTGACCTCCGTCATAGAGCGCAACGGCGCAGAATTCTGCAATCGTTGCACGCCTTAGCGTCACGGCATGGATCCTAGGGTCTGCGCGCGTCGCTTCGCTCCTTGCTCCGCCCTAGGATGACGAATTCAGAAGGCCCAGCCAACCGCCATCGGCAGCCATGCCTACGTATTCACACCCAGTTCAGCCAGCCGCTCCACGCAGGATTCCTCGGCCTGGTCGAGCTCGGCCAACGTCTCTTCCAGGTCGCGCCGCTTCTGGCGCAGATCCTCGCGCTTTTCCTCGATACGCCGGATCATCAGCTTTAGCTGGCCGACCTCGCCGGGCGGCTCCTTGTACATCTGGATGATCTCGCGGATCTCGTTGATCGAGAAGCCGAGCCTTTTTCCCCGCATGATCTGACGGATGAGATGCCGGTCGGACGGCCGGAATAGCCGCGTGCGGCCGCGTCTCACCGGCTGCACCAGCCCTTCGTCCTCGTAAAAACGCAACGTCCGCGTCGACACGTCGAACTCCCGTGTCAGCTCGGTGATCGTGTAATATTCCCGCATTCCCACTCCCAAGCCAAGGCATCGCCACGTTCAGCGTCGCCCTTCCCTACTGTGATACCCATGCAGCGCCGGAATCGGCACCTGACCCCGCGGCAGCCTCGCACGGCATTTACGTAAAAGTCAATTGAAGCGACTTTCGCCAAAGGACTGTCGAGATTCAGGTCAGGCCGAGTCGAAAATGGAGCGGAGCGTACTTGAAGTACGTGAGCACCGGAAGCGCAAGAGACCGCCATTTGCAGGCCGGCCTCACCTGAATATCAACACACCTCAGGCAGCGGCCGGCTTGAAGCTTAGCGCCACGCCGTTGATGCAGTGACGCAGGCCGGTGGGCGGCGGGCCGTCGTCGAAGACATGGCCGAGATGGCCGCCGCAGCGCCGGCAATGCACCTCGGTGCGCGTCATGCCGAGCGACCGGTCCTCGGTCTTGCCGATGGCGTTGGCGATCTCCTGCCAGAAGCTCGGCCAGCCGGTGCCGGAATCGAATTTCGTCTCCGACGAATAGACCGGCAGGTCACAGCCGGCGCAGGCGAAGATGCCCTTGCGGTGCTCGTTGAGCAGCGGGCTGGTGCCGGGATATTCCGTGCCCTGCTTGCGCAGCACGTCGAAGGCGGCGTCGGAAAGGATGGCATGCCATTCCGCGTCGGTCTTGGTGACCTCGAAGGTCTCGGCGGCGAGAGCGGGCTTCGGTCCCCCGGCGCGCAGCATCGCTGCGGATCCGACGATGAGAGCTGTGGCGGCAGCCCCGCTCCAGAGAAAATCGCGACGGTTCATGGCCGTTTCTCCTGACGCATTTTGCCAAGATAGAGCCCGGCCCGGAAATCAAAAGCCGGTGACGCCCCATCCGTTATTGTTGAGCATGCAGCTCCGCGCCGCCCTTGCGGGACGGCGCGGAGCACACCCTTGCCGGCGGCGCGGATCTTGGGTGTCGCGGCCGGCGCTCAGCCATGTCTTCGCCGGCCAGGTCCGCTTTGTTACATCTTCGGCCCGCTTTGTTACATCTTGGGCAACAGAACCTTGTCGATGACATGAATGACGCCGTTCGACTGGCGGACATCGGCAATGGTGACGTGGGCGACGTTGCCGTTCTCGTCCGTGACGGTGACCTTGCCCTTCTCCGCCTTCAGCGTCAGCTCGCAGCCGCCGACCGTCTTGACCTGGTGGGCGCCGCCATCGGCCTTCGCCATCTTGGCGACATCTGCCGCCAGCGCCTTGGCGGCGACGACATGGCAGGTCAGCACCTTGGTCAGTTTGTCCTTGTTCTCGGGCTTGAGCAGCGTATCGACCGTGCCGGCGGGCAGTGCCGCGAAGGCTTCGTTGGTCGGCGCGAAGACAGTGAACGGACCGGCGCCCTGCAGCGTGTCGACGAGGCCGGCGGCCTTAACCGCGGCGACCAGCGTGGTGTGGTCCTTCGAATTGACAGCGTTCTCGATGATGTTCTTCTTGGCATACATCGGCGCGCCGCCGACCATCGGGTTGGCATAAGCAATGGCGCCGAGCGCGGAAAGGCCGAGCGTAGAGGCGAGCAAAAGGGTGGCGAGTTTACGCATTGTGTCAGTCTCCTCGGGTTGTTTTTCCCATCCTTGGGAACGCGAAGAGATACGGGTGCGCCGAAAATCTAGTTTCACGGCCGTTGCAAGATTTTTTCTTCGTGCGATTTATTTCATGCGCGCCGCTCATGACGGCAGCAGACTTTCCCCGCCTTCGGCATGAAGAAGATTGACGTCGGCTGTTCTTTATCGGCGTGATTATGCCGAAGTGGCGGTCAGATGCCCTTCAGGTCGCCCGCGGCGACAACGGGACCGGTCGGCTGGCCGGTCGGCGAACCGCCCGAAGGCTCGAGGCTGACGGCGAGCACGGCGCCTTGCGCGAGCTTCTGCTGGACAGCCGGTGCTACGGCCATGCGCGCAGTCTGGCCGGCCGGGATGACGCCCATCGAGACCGGCGCGTTCTTGCCTTCGATCATCCACAGCTCGAAGTCCTTGCCGGCGCCGCGATCGCCGGAGACCAGCGACAGGCCGACCTCATGACGGGCGGCATCATAGACGGCAAGGTATTTGACGTTGCTGTTGTCGGCGGACAGAGACGCGACCAGCCTGGTCCCGGGCGGCTGAACCGGCGGATTGACGTAAGGCAGGACGGCATAGACAGCGAGGGCGGCAATGGCCGCGGCGGCGAGGCCGCGCCAGAAGGCCAGGCTGGTCCACAGGCGGCCACTCGGCGCACCGGACGTGGAGGCGGATGACGTGAAGAGGCGCCGGTCGATCGCTACCTTGACGGAAGCCGGCGGCTCGACTGCAGCATAGGCGGCGGCCAGTGGCGCGAAGTGGACCTCCCAGGCATCGACCAGCCGGGCGAACGCCGTCTCGGTGTCGATGCGACGGGACGCGATCTGCCGTTCGTCGGTCGGCAGAACGCCGAGAACGTATTCGGCGGCGAGCAGGTCGTCGCCTCCACGTCCCGATCCGTTGTCTTCCGCCAGCGTCATCTCTCCAGGCATTCCCTCAGTCTGAGCAGGCTTCGCCGCAGCCAGGTCCGCATCGTGTTCAGCGGAACCTTGAAGCGCTCCGCCAGCTCGGCATAGCTTTCGCCGCTCAAATAGGCGCCCCGGACGGCCGCCGCCCGGTCTTGTTCAAGTTCGTCGAGGCAATGGTGGATGCGTTCGGCCTCGCCTCCCGCCACGGCCATCGCCTCGGGTCCCGGCGTCGGATCGGCGACGTCGAGAGCTGCGTCGATATTGGCGGAAGGACTGCGCCGCGCCCGGATGCGATCGATCGCATGGTTGCGCGCGATGGCCACCAGCCAGGAAATCGGGCTCAGATCGGAAACCGCGAAGCGGTCCGCCTTCGTCCATATCTTGACGAAGACCTCCTGCAGCGCTTCTTCCGCCTCTCCCCTGTCCCTCAAGATACGCAGGCAGACACCGAAAAGTTTCGCGCTCGTCTGCTTGTAGAGCAGATCGAACGCGGCCCGGTCCTTCATCGAAGTCCGGACGATCAGCTTGCTGATGTCCTGCGGCGCCATGCCGGCAAATTAGAAGATTGCAATCTAATTGCAACGGGCGCGGAAGCGGTGCGCACCAGCAGGCGCGGGCCGGCCCGACGCATCTCACGAATCGGGCGTCGCTAGCTGGAGATCGGCTGAAACCTTCCAACCTCGTTATTTCAGGGCGGAGTAGCCGCGCAGCGCCGTCCCGGAGACACTGGAATCCATTCCGTGACCCTGATCGAAGGGTGCAGCGGAGCAAAATTCTGCACCGTTGCGATGCCCGCATGTCGCGGCATGGATCCTCGGGTCTGCGCGCGTCGCTTCGCTCCTTGCTCCGCCCGTGGATGACGACCGGGTTAGGCGTTTCGGCCAATCTCAACCGCATGCCGCCTGCCAACGCAGAGATGGCCGAACGGTCAAAATCCCTGTGCCGGGGAATTGGCAGATTTCGTTATTGTGACCGCAAAGCCGTTTGCGGCCTGCGGCAATTCCCGCTAAGAGGCCGCCAATCAAGCTTAACTCTGATTTCAAGCATGTCTCCCGAAACCGGCACCCACTTTCGGGAGACATGCTCAGCTGGGATCGATACCGATGACGGACGTCGCCGCCAACGCCGAAATGCAGGCCGCGCTGCTCTCGCGCGCGCTGCCTTACATGCAGCGCTATGAGAACAAGACGGTGGTGGTGAAATATGGCGGCCATGCCATGGGAGACCATGAGCTCGGGAAGGCGTTCGCCCGCGACATCGCGCTCTTGAAACAGTCCGGCGTCAACCCGATCGTCGTGCATGGCGGCGGGCCGCAGATCGGCGCGATGCTGACCAAGATGGGCATCGAATCCAAGTTCGAGGGGGGCTTGCGCGTCACCGACCAGAAGACGGTCGAGATCGTCGAGATGGTGCTGGCGGGTTCGATCAACAAGGAGATCGTGGCGCTGATCAACGCCGAGGGCGAGTGGGCGATCGGGCTTTGCGGCAAGGACGGCAACATGGTGTTCGCCGAAAAGGCGCGCAAGACCATGATCGACCCCGACTCCAACATCGAGCGGGTGCTGGATCTCGGCTTCGTCGGCGAGCCGGTCGAGGTCGACCGCACGCTGCTCGATCTGCTTGCCCGCTCGGAGATGATCCCGGTGCTGGCGCCGGTGGCGCCCGGCCGCGACGGCCACACCTACAACATCAATGCCGACACGTTTGCAGGCGCCATCGCCGGCGCCTGCCGCGCCTCGCGCCTCTTGTTCCTCACCGACGTGCCGGGCGTGCTCGACAAGAACAAGAAGCTGATCGACGAGCTGACGGTCGCCGAAGCCAAGGCGCTGATCAAGGACGGCACGGTGTCGGGCGGCATGATCCCGAAGGTCGAGACCTGCATCGAGGCGATCGAGCGCGGCGTCGAGGGCGTCGTCATCCTCAACGGCAAGACGCCGCATTCGGTGCTGCTGGAGCTCTTCACCGAGCACGGCGCCGGCACGCTGATCGTTCCGTAAAGAGCGCGCGAGTTCGTTGTTTCTGCAAACGGTGAACTTGCCTTTAGCCAGCTAATCTTCTCTGGTCTTCGATAATTGCGGCCGGCTTTCTCACCGGACGCCGGACGATCATCGATTCCTCCTCGGCGTCCTGCGGCGCGCCCCAGAATTCGGCGAGCGTCGGGCCGTCCGTGACCCGGCGATCACGGGCGAGAAAACCCCACACCTCGCGGAACCAGACGCGGCGGCCCATCTTGGTGTACCAGCGCATCGAATGCCGCTGCTCCGGATCGGGGTGGAAGAGGATGCGCGCCAGCGCCTTCGGCCGTGACTGCACGGCGACCTCGATGAGCTTGACGGCGAAGAACAGCATCCACGGTTTCAGCCGGGTCATCGCCAGCACCTGATGCTTGTAATCCCAGAGGCGCACGTCCTTCTGGATCACCTTGCGATCGGCAGCGACGCGGAAGAATGGCGTCCAGCGATGCGGCGTGACATAGAGCGCCTGGATCTGGTCGGGATCATAGGCGATGAGCTGGCGGAAGCCGCGCCACAGATCGCTAAGCGTCTCGTCCTCGAAGCCGGCGACCCAGGTCGCCATCGACAATATCCCGTGCCGGCGAAGCAGCCGGATCGCTTCGCGATCGGACTTGGTGCTGCCTCCCTTGCGGATCAACGACAGCGTCGCCTCGTCGGTGTTTTCCATGCCGAGCAGCCAGCGGATGACACCGGCCTTGCGGTAAAGGTGCAGGATATCGGCGTCGCGCACGATGTCGTCGGCGCGGGTCGAGCCGACGATCAGCACCGGCACGTTCTCGGCGATCATGGCGTGCAAAAAGGCGCGCCAGGCCTTCTTCGAGGAGGTCGGATTCTCATCCGCCAGATTCACCAGCTCGACGCCGTGCTCGCGATGCAGCCAGGCGATCTCCCTGGCGAATTTGACCGGGTCGCGATGGCGCCAGCGGGTCCAGAAGCCGCGCTGGCCGCAATAGTTGCACAGATGCGGGCAACCGCGCGAGAACTGCATGACCACCGCGCGCTTGCCGCCCCAATAGGAATAGCGGCGATGATCGATCAGCTCCCAGCCGACGCGCCAGGCATCGAGGTCGGCAATGGTCATTGCCGCCTGCGTCGCGACCGGGCGGCCGAGATCGTCGCGATAGGCGATGCCGGCGACACTTCCCACCGGCTGGCGCATCTCGATTGCCTCGACCAGCGCCGTCGCGGTCGCCTCGCCCTCGCCGCGCACGATGAAGTCGAAGACATCGGTCGCGGTCAGGATGTCGCGCCAGTGATAGGTCGGAAACACGCCGCCATAGATGACGATGACGCCCGGAGCGCGCGCCTTGATCATTTCGGCAATCTTCAAGGCGGTCGGATGCGCCGAGGTCGAGCCGGAATGGCCGATCAGGATGAGATCCGGATCGCCACAAAGAGCATCATCGACCAGCACCGCAAGCGACATCGGCCCAAACTCGGCATCGACGAGGCGAACCTGGTGGCCGGAATCGATCAGCGGGCCGCCGATCGCCAGCAGCCCGAGCGGCGGCAGATGGTCGTCGGGCACGCGGCTGCCGATTGCGGTATGCGGCGGGTTGATCAGCACGATGTTCAAGGCGGACCTCCATGTTGGTCCGCTTGTGCTAATTGCCGATGCCGAAGCCACCTTGGCGCGGTTCAGCAGTTTCCCCGCAGCTTTTCCGGAGAAATTCGCCCCGGTGAACGGTCATTTCCGCAGATGGCTGAGCGGCACGTGGCCAGGGCCCTTGATGTTCTGCAGCACCAGTTGGGTGTGGACGTCGCGCACACCGGGCAACCGCATCAGCCGGTGCATGACGAAGGCGTTCAAATCGTCCACCGACGGCACCATGACATGCAGCAGGAAATCGTGGTCGCCGGTCATCGTCCAGCAGGACGACACCTCGTCCATACGCTGCACAGCCGCGATGAAGCTCTCAGGTGAGCCGTCGCTGTGGCTGACCAGCCGCACCTGGATGAACACCTCGACGGTCAGGCCGACGGCGCGGCGGCTGAGCACGGCGGCAAAGCCCTTGATGATGCCGGTTTCCTGCAACGCCTCGAAGCGGCGCGCGCAAGGCGTTGTCGACAGTCCGATCTCCTGCGCCAGCTCCGACACGGGCTTGCGGCCGTCGCGCTGCAGGATGTCGAGCATCCTTATCTCAAATTCGTCGAATTGAGGCATGACTTCTCGATCTCTCGTTGATTGGAGTGATTTTACCTCAAAATCCTCCGGCAAGCTACAAACAAGGCGGATTTGCCTCATCAGCCGCCTCTAAACTCCGCTTCACGATCCACGGATCACGATCTGAGAGGAGGAAACGATGACGATCAGCGTTGCCGATTACGCCGCCGAATGCGCGGCGCAGGGCCTTCGCGGCGACTATTCGGTCTGCCGCGGCGATTTCACGGTGGCGCAAGGCTACGACTACTCCGCCGAGGAACAGGCGGTGTGGCGCACGCTGTGCGACCGCCAGACGAAGCTTACCCAGAAGCTCGCGCACCGTTCCTATCTGGACGGCGTCGCCGCGCTCGGGCTGCTCGACAGGATTCCCGATTTCGACGCGGTGAGCGAAAAGCTCAGCAAGCTGACCGGTTGGGAGATCGTCGCTGTGCCCGGCCTCATTCCGGCCGGCCCCTTCTTCGACCATCTCGCCAACCGGCGCTTCCCGGTCACCAACTGGCTGCGGACGAAGAAGGAGCTCGACTATATCGTCGAACCGGACATGTTCCACGATTTCTTCGGCCATGTGCCGATCCTGACCCAGCCGGTGTTTGCCGATTTCATGCAGATGTATGGTGAGAAGGCGGAGGACATGATCGCGCTCGGCGGCGACGAGATGATCACCAGGCTTTACTGGTACAGCGCCGAATACGGCCTCATCCAGGAACCCGGCCAGCCCGTGAAGGCGTTCGGCGCCGGCTTGATGTCGTCCTTCACCGAGCTGCAATTCGCGGTCGAGAGCAAGGACGCCCACCATGTGCGGTTCGACCTCGAGACGGTGATGCGCACCGGCTACGAGATCGACAAGTTTCAGCGCGCCTATTTCGTGCTGCCGTCCTTCGATGCGCTGCGCGATGCCTTCGCTAATGGAGACCTTGCCGGCATCGTGGCGCGGTTCAAAGGCCGGCCGGCGCTCGACCCGTCGATGGTCTGAGCTTTTTACGCAACTCCGGACGGAAAACTGGGCAGCGCTTTTCCTGGAATTGTTCTGAGGTCGGTTTTCGCCCAACCGACATTCAGGGCGGTTCAGTTGCCGAGAGGCAGCTGAGCCGCTTTGTCTTGCGGATGTCTAAGCCTTATTGGGCTCGGCCTTGATCCTGGCCAACTGCTCGCTCTGCAGGTCCAGCGCGGCATTGATGAAGCGCAGCACGGTCGCGAGCTCCGCATCGCTGAAGCTCGCCACCAACTTCTCCCCCTCCCGCGCGATCGTGCCGTAATAGCGCTCCGACAATTCCCTGGTCAGCTCGGTCGCCTCGATCACCACCTTGCGCCTGTCCTCGAGGCTGCGGGCCCGGGTGACGTAGCCGCGCGCCTCCAGCCGGTCGATCAATGCAGTGACGGCGGCCGGCGTCAGTCCGGTCGCCGCCGCCACGGCGCCCGCCGATTGCGGTCCAGCATAGAGCAGGCCCAGACAATGCCGCTCGGCCGCGATCAGGCCCAGCCGCGCGCCCACCGCCTCGTCATAAGCCTGGGTGGCGTCCTGCCAGCGCATGACGGCAACGCCGGCTGGTGGCGCTGGCCGCCGCGGCCGTGCTGGTGCGCATTGCCGTCTACGGCCTTTGAACGCGGTCGCAATTTCGCCAAAAGCGCCCAGGCGGCGCCGGTTGCCACACCAGGCGCCGGCGCCGCCGGCGTTTCGGAGATCAGACGGCGATCAGCTTGCCGAGGTGCTCGCCCAGGCGGCAGGCGAGCGCGGTGATGGTCGTCGTCGGGTTGCACTGGCCCGACGTGCAGAACACCGAGGAGCCGCCGACATAGAGATTGTCCATGCCGTGCACCTTGCAATTGGCGTCGACGACGCTCTTGAAGACATCGGTGCCCATGCGGGTCCCGCCCATATGATGGTGGCCGGCGGTCTCCTCGTTGGTCGGGTAATCGCCGCCGTTGCTGATCCAGTCGTCGATGCGGACGCGGCCGAGATTCTTCTGCGCCAGCGTCGTGCCGAAGAGCTTCAGCCCCTCGAGCAGGGTGCGGCGCTCGAGCGGCGACTTCTTCCAGTGCAGTTCGATGCGCGGCACGCCGGCGTGGTCGACATCGGTCTTCGACAGCTCGACCTGGTTCGAAGCGAGCGGCGCCTGCTCCCAGGCGACGTAGAGCTGGGCGGCGCAGCGCAGCCGCTGGTCGAGCTGAGACGACATCCACTCCGCCATGTTCGGCGCGGTGCAGGCGAGGTCGGCGATCAGCTTCTTGACATTGGGATAGGGGCTCTCGATCAGGCGGATGCCGAAATTCATGATCTGCAGCCGCTCCATCGCGGCAAGCGTCGGCGAGAAGAAGGCTTCGTTCGAGGCATCGACCTCGAACTCCGAATAGCTGGCGAGGATGGCGTTGCCGCCCTCGAAGGTCGGATGCTCCATCCAGTAGCGGCCGAGCGCCGCCGCGTTGGGCACCACGCCGCCATTCGAACGCTCATTCGACCACAATAGCAGCCGCGAATTCTCCAGCCCGCCGGTGCAGGTGACGAAATAGTCCGCCGAGAAGGCGCCGGCGACCTGGCCGTTCGACCACAGCTTCGCGCCGGTGACGCGCTTGCCATCGCCGGTAAGCTCGGTCGCATAGGTGTTGAGCACGACGGCGATGTTTTTGCTCCGGTCGAGCTCGTCGGCGAATTTCTCGCCGAAGCGAACCGCAGGACTCTTGATCAATTGCACCCAGCATATGTCCTCCGAAACCGGCACGTCGGGCCGGAAGTCGGGAAGCTCGAGGATGTCGTGGACCTCGCCAAGATAGGGCTCAATGTCGGCGCGGCTGATCGGCCAGCCAGTGTCCGGCGCCCAGGCCTTGGGCTCGAAGTCTTGGCTATCGAGCACGCGGCACCAGCCGGCCCAGTGATTGGACGAGCCGCCCATGAAACGCAGCCTGGTGATGTCGAGGTCGAAGTAGAAATCGCCAACCGTCTTGCCGCGGTAGAAATCCTGCGACTCGTCGCTGAACTCGCGCGAGCCCGCCTCCAGGACAACGACCGGGATGCCGGCGGCGCCCAGCTTCCTGGCGATCGTGGTGCCGGCTGGCCCGGAGCCGAGGATGCAGGCCTTGGGTTTGAAGCCGGCCTGCTTATAGGCTTCGTAGCTGTCGAAGATCATCCGAGGTCGCTCCGCCGCAGGATCCATCCGTTGATCTCGACGATTTCGTCGCGGTCGATCTCGTCAGGATTGGCAGGGGCCGGCTGGTTGCGGAACAGCGACAGTGCCGGCAACGCGATCAACGCCTGCACGAGCGCGCGGCGCGACATTTTTCTTATGAACCTGCTCATGACACGTCTCTCGATAGGGGGCTCGATCCACGCATGCCGTTCCTGAACGGCACACATGCCGCCGAGGAGGCCAATTTCGTGCCAAACCGGGGTGAAGACGGCGTTACACCCAGAAGTTTAGCGCGGTTGAATATGGACATGGTTAGGGTTTTCCTAAAGCGCGGCGCACTGGAGCGGTTCAGGCGCCGCGCTTTAGGAGTTTTGTTTCGATGCATGTCGTGCCCCAAAACTGCTTCGCACTTTTGGGCGACATGCATGACGCCCGCCGCGATGTTTCAAGCCGCTTCGGGAAGCTCGCGGTCGAGTATCGTAAGGTTGCGGCCGCGGTTCTTCGCCTCGTAGAGCCTGCGGTCGGCCGCGCGCATCAAATCGGAAACGGTTGCACCTTCGCCGCAGCTTATGCCGCCGATCGAGACCGTGAGCGGCACGGTGCGCCCGTCGCTAGGGCGGAAACGGATCAGCTCGACCTCGCGGCGGATGCGTTCGGCGACATGCTTGGCCTCACGCTCGCCGGCGCCGATCAGGAAAGCCGCGAACTCCTCGCCGCCGATGCGGCCGAGCACGTCGCCGTTGCGCACACCACGCTCGATGGCGCCGGCGATCAGAAGCAGCGCTTCGTCCCCCGTCAGATGACCGTAGCTGTCATTGATCCTCTTGAAGTGATCGGCGTCGATGATGAGCAGCGCGCCACGATCGCTCTTGCGCCGCGACCCATCGAGCGCGGCAAAGAAGGTTTCGCGATTGAGCATGCCGGTCATGTCGTCGCGGCTTGCCTTTTCGGAGAGGCGCCTGTGCGCCGCGGCGAGTTGCGCGTGGGCGCGGGCAAGTTCGCGATGCGCGTTCTGCAACCGGTCGCTGTGCCAGAAGCTGCCCGCGCTGGCGGCCCAGGCGAGCACGAGCGGGCATAGCGTCGATGCCAGCCAGATCGTGCGGCTCATCGGGAAGCCGATTGCCGGAACCACAATCAGCGTCAACAACAGCGAGACGGCGACCGAAGCGAATGCTACGGTAGCGGCCTTTAGAAATATGCGGCTCATCACTTGCTCCCAAGGGATAGCCTCTGTGCCAGCAAGCGCTGAAGGCGACCTTTCCGGAACTTTTAAAATTTGAAGCGAGACGCCATTTTCACACTTCGTGACGCGCATAAGTTGTGGATAACTTCAGCGCCGGCATGCCATAAGAAACCATGACAATGACACCCGATCCCTCCCGCTTTGCCCATGTCACGGACTGGGTGTTCGACCTCGACAACACGCTTTATCCGCATCACTCGAACCTGTTCGCGCAGATCGATGTGAAGATGACCGCCTATGTCGGCGAGCTGCTGACGCTTTCGCGCGACGACGCGCGCAAGCTGCAGAAGGAACTCTACCTGGAATATGGCACGACGCTGTCCGGGCTGATGAAGCGGCACGGCATCGATCCCGACGATTTTCTCGAGAAGGTACACGATATCGACTATTCGAGGCTGGTGCCGGATCCGGTGCTGGGCGCGGCGATCCGCCAGCTTCCCGGACGCAAATTCATCTTCACCAATGGCGACCGCAGGCATGCCGAGCGCACCGCGCGCCAGCTCGGCATATTGGAGCATTTCGACGCCATCTTCGACATCGTCGCGGCGGGGCTGAACCCCAAGCCGGAGCGCCAGACTTATGAACGCTTCGCCGAATTGCACTCGGTGACCGGGCACAATGCGGTGATGTTCGAGGACCTGGCGCGCAATCTGGCCGTGCCGAAATCGCTCGGCATGACGACCGTGCTGGTGGTGCCGCGCAATTTCGAACCGACCTTCTCGGAGATCTGGGAACGCGACCCGGCGAATGATGACGACGTCGATTTCGTCACCGACGACCTCGCCGGCTTCCTGACCACGATAGTCGACGTGGTAGCCTGAGCAACTCCGGATAGCCGTACGTCGCCCGTACGGACGATGCCCTCTAGTCGAAATCCGGAATCGTGCCGGGCGCTAGTCCCAGCCGGCCGTTCAGCTCCTTCAAGAACCCGCAGAGGTCCGGATTGCCGGCTGCTCCCGTGCCGTTGCCGTTGCCGTCGGACGCGTAGCCGTTGCCGTGGCCGTTGCCGCAATTGGCGTTGCCGTTGAAGCTGCCGCCATTGAAATTGCCGCTGAAGCTCCCGGCATTGCCGTTGCCGTTGAAATTGCCGCTGTTGCCGTTGCCGTTGAAGTTGCCGGTATTCCCATTGCCGTTAAAATTTCCGGTGCTGCCAAGGCCATTGAAATTTCCGGTATTGCCAAGGCCGTTGGCGACACCGGCGCCGATTGGAAGATCGGCAATCCTGACCAACGTCGAGGCATCGGAGGCCAGCAACGCGGCAAGCAGGGTGCCGAGCGCGAGGCCGTTGCCATCAAGCAGCTTCGCCGCCGCCCGGCGCTCGCGGGGCCGGGCGGGCCGGGATGATTTCAGGCCGGTCATCAGCGATTCCCCCGGCCGTTGAAGTTGCCGTTGAAGGCGCCGGCATTGCC
>NZ_RZSB01000589.1:0-3836 GCF_004023285.1 Mesorhizobium sp. M2A.F.Ca.ET.067.02.1.1 | reverse complement strand
CTTCACCGATGCCACCGGGATGGCCAAGATAGGATGTCCACTGCCCGTTCAGCCACTCGCCGATGACCGGCATGGTGGCAATCCAGCCCGGCGTCACCGCGCCATGCCGGTTGGTCTCGATCGCCCAGGTGACCCACTCGCGCAGCTCGTTGATGGCGTAGGTGCCGGCCAGCGCGATCGGCACCACCAGGAAGGTTAGGATGAAGAGGATCGCAAGCGTCGCGCCTATGGTGCGGTTGCCGCCGACGGCGACGAGCAGCCGGCGGTAGAGCGGCCAGCTGGCGAAGGCGATGACGAGCGCGGCCAGAACCGGGAACAGGAAGCCGTGGAAGAAATAGACGCCGGCGGCGGCGATCAGCACCAGAAGCCAACGTGCCGCCGACAGCGGCGGGATGACGGCCGCCCTGAGCGGCGTCGACAGGCCGAACAGTCGCTGCCCCGGCTTCTGGATCTCAGCCCGCTTCAATCCGGCGTTTCTCCCTACCCGATGGTTTCGATGGATGTCTATGCACCATCATAGTGCAGCAATCGTGACGATAGTCCAAATGATTGGGGCGACCTTCCCTTCTCCCCTTGTGAGAGAAGGTGGATCGGCGCGATAGCGCCGAGACGGATGAGGGGTGTTCCAGCGGAGTAAGACGCCAAAACATCCAAGGAATTTCACCGCTTACGTCGGAAAGGTCGCGATCCTTCCAACACCCCTCATCCGGCCGAGCTTCGCTCGTCCACCTTCTCCCACAAGGGGGAGAAGGAAAGGTCGCGCTAGCCGAATTTCCCCGTCCTCGGGAAGCCCTTCGGCACCATACGGCCGGCGGCGGCGCGGGCGCCGATCCACTCGGCGAGTTCCTCGCGCGACTTGGTGAAGGTGCGGTCGGCCGAATCCTGCCAGGAGAGCCCGGTCTCCAGCGTGAAGGTCTTCAGGTCCAGCACGCCGCCGTCCTTGTACTTCTGCAGGCGCACGCCCTTGCCGCGGGCCATTTCCGGGATTTCGGTGAGCGGGAAGACCAGCATCTTGCGGTTCTCGCCGACAATGGCGAGGTGGTCGCCCGCCACCGGAATGCAGCGCTTGGCCTCATCCGGCGCCTTGACGTTCATGACCTGCTTGCCCTTGCGGGTGTTGGCGACGACCTCTTCCTCCGAAACGATGAAGCCGTTGGCGTCATAGGATACCAGCAGCAGCTTGCGCTTCGGATCATGGACAAAAGCGGTGACGATGTCCTGGTCGTTCTCCATGTCCACGATGATGCGGATCGGCTCGCCATGGCCGCGCCCGCCCGGCAGCCGGTCGGCGCCGATGGTGTAGAACTTGCCGCCAGTGGTGAAGACCAGGATCTTGTCCGTGGTCTGGGCATGGAAGGCCAGCTTCAGGCTATCGCCTTCCTTGAAGGCGAGCTGCGAGTAATCTGTCAGGTGGCCCTTCATGGCGCGCAGCCAGCCCTTTTCCGAGACGACGACCGTGACCGGCTCGCGTTCAATCATGGCATGCGCGATGTCGGTGAGATCGTGCTCCGGCGCGTCGGCGAACTGGGTGCGGCGCTTGCCGAGCTCGGTCTCGGGGCCGAACTTGTCGCGAAGCTGCGTGACTTCCCACTTGATCGTCGCCCATTGCTTGGCGTCGGACGCGAGCAGCGCCTCGATCTGCTTCTTCTCCGCGGTGAGCCCGTCGAACTCCTTGCGGATCTCGATCTCTTCCAGCTTGCGCAAGGCGCGCAGGCGCATGTTGAGGATGGCTTCGGCCTGGTTGTCGGTGAGCGACCAGCGGGCCATCATCACCTGCTTGGGCTCATCCTCCTCGCGGATGATCCTGATCACCTCGTCGATGTTCAGATAGGCGATCAGGTAACCGGCAAGGATTTCCAGCCGCTTCTCGATCTCGCCCAGCCGGTATTTCGAGCGGCGGACCAGAACGTCGCGACGGTGGTCCAGCCACTCCTTCAGCACGCCTTTCAGCGAGAGCACGTTCGGCACCTTGCCGCGCGACAGTACGTTCATGTTGAGCGGGAAGCGGCTTTCGAGCTCGGTGAGCTTGAACAGCGATTCCATCAGCAGGCCGGGATCCACGGTGCGGCTCTTCGGCACCAGCACGATGCGGATGTCCTCGGCGCTCTCGTCGCGGATGTCTTCGAGCAGCGGCAGCTTGCGCGCCATCAAGAGCTCGGCGATCTTCTCAATCAGCCTGGCCTTCTGCACGCCGTAAGGGATTTCGGTGACGACGATGCTCCAGGTGCCCCTGCCCTGATCCTCCTGCCCCCATTTCGAGCGCACGCGAAAACCGCCGCGGCCCGTCTCATAGGCTTCGAGGATCGAGGCGCGGCTGTCGACGATGATGCCGCCGGTTGGGAAATCCGGCCCCTGGACGAAATCCATCAGCTTCGCCACCGGCGCTTCCGGATGTTCGATCAGATGGAGAGCGGCGTCGCAGAGTTCGGCGGCGTTGTGCGGCGGGATCGAGGTCGCCATGCCGACGGCAATGCCCGAGGAGCCGTTGGCGAGCAGGTTCGGGAAGGCGCCCGGCAGAACGGACGGCTCCTCGTCCTCTTCATTGTAGGTCGGGCGGAAATCGACGGCGTCTTCATTGATGCCGGCAAGCAGCTCGCTCGCCACCTCCGTCATGCGCGCTTCGGTGTAGCGCATGGCGGCGGCGTTATCGCCGTCGATGTTGCCGAAATTGCCCTGCCCGTCGACCAGCGGGTAGCGCATCGAGAAATCCTGCGCCAGGCGCACCAGCGCGTCGTAGATCGATTGGTCGCCATGCGGATGGAACTTGCCCATCACGTCGCCGACGATGCGGGCGCATTTGGCGAAACCCTGATCGGGGTTGAGCCTGAGCAGCCGCATGGCATGCATGATACGGCGATGGACCGGTTTCAGTCCGTCGCGCACATCCGGCAGTGCCCGGTGCATGATGGTCGACAGCGCGTAAGCGAGATAGCGCCGCTCAAGCGCTTCCTTCAGATCGACCGGTTCGATTTTGTCGCCGCCGCCATTGTCATCGGGCGGCAAAAGCCTCTTTCCCATGGTTTTGGACTAGCCGAGCGGGTGATTCGCGGCAAGCGTCGCGTGAACATCGGCGCTTTGGTCGCGGCTACGAACACACAACCGGCGATGTGAAGGGCTTCACGGAAGCGCCCGGGAGGCGGCTGCAATTTGCCACCGATCTGCAACAGGCCGCGACGGCACCATGAGGCCGGCCAACATCAACTCGTTACACGCGGCCTCTATCTGGCATGCAACGCGCTGGCGGAGGAAAGCCGCGATCTTCATGACAAATTCACCGCATCGCGCAATGACTGCCGGCCGGCGTTTGCTTTTCGTCGCCATTTTCGACACATCTGCCGGAAAATGCCTTCTTCCCGTCCCGTTCGTCACGGAATGGTGATGGAGCAGGTGTCAGAACAATTTTCATCATAGCCAAATCAGGACAGGGAACTCGCCATGACAATCCAACGCTCGACGCTCAAGAAACTGGCTTTTTCGACCTTTCTGCTGACGCTGCCTCTCAATGCGGCCTTCGCCGCCGATCCGGCGGTGGCCGAGCGTATCAAGGCAGCCCTTGCCGCCCAGGGCGTCGAGATTTCCTGGACCGGTGTCTCGGGCGACGATTCGAACGCCGTGCTGCAGGGTGTTTCCATCAAGCCGGCGGCCGAGAAGGAAGCGCTGCCGATCGGCGACGTAAAGCTGGAAGGGGTCACCGAGGCCAATGGCGGCTATGCGATCGCCACTGTCTCGACCTCGCCCTTCGAACACAGCAAGGACGGCGTGACGCTCGACCTCAGCCCGGTGATCATCCACGACATGAAGATCCCGGCCGAAGGCAGCACCGATCCGCTCGGCTC
>NZ_RZSB01000588.1:0-3837 GCF_004023285.1 Mesorhizobium sp. M2A.F.Ca.ET.067.02.1.1 | reverse complement strand
TCATGCCGGCGCCCACCTCCGCCGCGACGTCCGCACCGGCAAAGCCGCGCAACACAAATTGTTCGCCGCCCGCGGGAAAAGAGATGTCCTGGCCGAGCAGCGTTGCCGAAACGTCATCGCTGTTTTGCGCGATCGCGTCGACCCCGGTGCGAAGCGTGGTTTGCCAGGCCTGGCTTGGCGTGCTGACGGGAGCGAGCGCCAGCGCGAGTTGGCCGCGCGCCTCGAAGACGTTGACGTCACGCCGCGAGACCACAAGATCGCCGTCCGAGCCGGTCTCCGTGTAGTCGTCGAAGAAGAGCCCAGCGTAGCGCAGCCGCACGCTGGGTATCAGCGTGCCGGCCGTCACCGGCAGCCGCATGCCGAGCGTGACCGAGGGGCTCAGGAAAACGCCGTTGAAATCGGCCCGCGCCGTTTCGATGCCGCCGAGCACCAGATTGTTCGCGACATGGCGGCGGCTGCGCTCCTGCAGCACGCCGGCGACGAACGCCGCCTCGGCGAAATGCGCACCTGCGTCATAGCCGAGATAGCCGCCCGCAAACGCGCCGCGATGGACGATCTCCTGCGCGTCGTCGTCGACCTCGGTAGACCCGGCGGCGCCGCCGAGGAACAAGCCGCCGAGGAAGCCGTCGCCCGAGCGCCTTTCAGCGCCGGCGACCACACCGCCCAGCGCCTCGCTGAACCCGGCCGATGCGCCGTAACCACCCTGGGAGCGTATCCCGCCGAAAGTGGAGATCCAGGCGTCCGGACCTTTCCGTAGCGCAGGCAAGCCGTCCTCTGGGGCAGCCATACGCGCCTCGGCGACACCGGCTATGCCGTCGACAAGGTCCTCGATCAGCGGCCCGCTGCTCGCAAACCCGGTGATGTCGACCACCGCCACGCTGTCGCCGCTCGTCACGAACGGCCTGCCGCCTGTGAGGATGGTTTGCGGCAGGCCGCTTCCTGAAAAACTCATGACGGCGTTGAGCCCAGGGCCGAAGGTGACGGTGTTGCCCCCGCCGGAAAAGACGATCGGCCCCTGGATGGCCGTCCCGCCCAACAGGTTCAGCGTGGCGTCGGGCGCGCCGAAATAGATCGCCACGCTCTGGTCGCTGAAGACGCGACCGGAATTGGTGATGACGGAACTGCTGCCCTGGACCGCAATGCCGACACCGCCCAGCCCTCCTACGATCACCGAACCAGAATTGGTGATCGTGGCGTTGCCGAACAGCGCACTGATACCCGTCGAAGCTGTCCCGAAGACATCGACCGTGCCGCTGTTGGCGATGGTGATGTCATTGCCGCTGGCGCCGATGCCGACCGAAGCCAGGCCCGACACAACGATCGACCCGGAATTATCGAGTCGCAGCCCGTTGCTCTGCCACAGAATCCCTCCGGCCGCGGTCCCATAGGCCTCGATGGATCCGCTGTTGTCCACCGTCAGGTCCGGCCCATCGCCGATTATGCCTGCGGCAGCCGTGCCGGAAACGCCGATAAAGCCACGGTTATCCACATGCCCGGCCGGAGCATCGCTGATGATCCCGTATGTGGCGACGCCAAGCGCTTCTATCGAGCCGTTGTTCACGATCTGCGCATGGCCGCCTTCCGACAGGACGCCGATCGAGCCATCGCCTATCGCCAGGATCGCTCCGTTGTTGAGGATGGTCGCGTCGGGCCCTTGCGAATGCACATTGGCGGCGCCGCCGCCCAATGTTGCGATCAGCCCGTAATTGGTCAGCCGCTGACCCGAATTGAACATCCGCACGGCATCGACGCCGGCGCCGAATGTTTCGATCGCTCCGTTTGCCTGCACGTGGCCGGTATCACCGGCATTGCTCATCGTCTGCTGGCCGGCAATGACGCCATTGCCGATGACAAAATCTTGGGCGAACGCCGCGCCGTTTCCAAGCGAGACCCCGGCGACAATCGACAGCGCTATCGCGCCTGGAACCCCTGTGCGCGACGTCGGCATCACCCCTCTGGCGCATGGCCACGCAACAGGTGGATTCTGCGCCCGAAGGAAGCGAAAGACAAGCCGCACGCAAAACGCCCAGCCAGGGCGCTATACGCCTGCGAAGAAGCCTATCGCCGCAGCACCGCGCTCAGCACGTCGCGGATGCCGATCGCGCCGACGAAGCGCGAGCCTTCGTCGAACAGCGCCACCGGCGCCGTCTGCGAGCGGTGCATGGCGAGCATCACCGTTTTCAGCGGCGTGCCGGGATTGGCCCAGAACACCTGAGCGCCCTCTTCCGGCTGGCGCTCGACATCGGCGCAGGAGACCCACACCGCCGGCTTGCCGTCGCGCTCGGCCGCGGCCACCAGGCCATGCTCGTCGATCTTGAAGCGCGTCGTCTTGCGCCGGTCGAGCCACACCCAGCCATCCTCGCCCTGCTCCAGGTCGCGGCGGTCGCGCATCACGTTCCACGCCGTCAGCACCGACAACGGATTCACGTTGGCGATGAAGTCGCGGACATAGTCGTTGGCGGGCCTGAGCACGATGTCTTCCGGCGCGCCGGTCTGCACGATGCGGCCGCCTTCCATGATCGTGATGTGGCTGCCGATCTTCAGCGCCTCCTCGAGGTCATGGCTGACGAAGATGATGGTCTTCTTCAGTTCGGCCTGAAGCTGCAGCAATTCGTCCTGCAGCTTGGTGCGGATCAGCGGGTCGAGCGCCGAGAACGGCTCGTCCATCAGAAGGATCGGCGCCTCGGTGGCGAAGGCGCGCGCCAGGCCGACGCGCTGCTGCATGCCGCCGGAAAGCTCGTGGGCGTATTTCTTCGACCACTGGTCGAGATGGACGAGCTGCAGTTGCTTTTGCACGCGCGCCTTGCGTTCGGCTTCCGGCACGCCGGCGAGCTCGAGGCCGAAGCCGACATTTTCCTCGACGGTGCGCCAGGGCAGCAGGCCGAACTGCTGGAACACCATGGCCACCTGCTTCTGCCGCAGCCGCCGCAAGGTCGCCTCGTCGCAGGTGACGACATCGACGATGCGGTCGCCGTCCTTGACCAGCACCTGGCCGCGCGACACCACGTTCAACCGGTTAACGGCCCTCAGCAGCGTAGACTTGCCGGAGCCGGACAGGCCCATCAGCACCGAGATCTCGCCTTCGTGCACGGTGAGGCTGGCGCCGGCGCAGCCCAGCACATTGCCGGTCTTTTCCAGGATCTCGGCGCGCGTGGCGCCCTGGTCGATCAGCGCCAGCGAACCTGCCTGGTCGGCCCCGAAGACGATGTCCACATTCTTGAAATCAACCGCGACGGTCATTTCTTGCCTCCAACGCCGATGCGGGTCATGCGGTCGAGCACGATCGCGAGCACAACGATCGCGAGGCCCGCCTCAAGCCCGAGATCGATGCGGCGCGAGCCGAGCGCGCGGTTGATTTCCGTGCCGAGGCCGCCGGCGCCGATCAGGGCGGCGAACACCACCATCGACAGCGACAGCATGATCGATTGCGTCAGACCCGCCATGATGGTCGGCAGCGCCGATGGCAGCTCCACCTTCCACAGGAGCTGGCGCTTGGTGGCGCCGAAGGCCTCGCCCGCCTCGATGATCGCCTTGGGCACCGAGACCACGCCGAGATGGGTGAGCCTGACTGCCGTCGGGATGACGAAGATGATGGTGACGATGAGACCGGGCGCGTTGCCGAGGCCGAACAGCGTGAGCACCGGGATCAGGTAGACGAAGGTCGGCAGCGTCTGCATCAGGTCGAGCACCGGCAGCATGACGCGGTAGACCTTCGGCTTGTGCGCGGCCCAGATGCCGAGCGGCACGCCGATCGCCATGGCCATGGCGGCGGCGGCAACGACCAGCACCAGCGTTTGCACCGTCTGTTTCCACAGGTTCTGGTTGATGATGAAGATC
>NZ_RZSB01000587.1:0-3839 GCF_004023285.1 Mesorhizobium sp. M2A.F.Ca.ET.067.02.1.1 | reverse complement strand
CTACCGGCTCAACTCGACCGAAATAATTAGGCATTCGTTCATACGGCAATGATTGATGTGATGGCTGGGATAGCTTGGGCGCGCTCGGCCATGGCCTCTTCAGGTCGGTTCTTCAGACATCTTTTTTTCCGGCGCTTCATTCGACGCTTTTGCGAAGGCAAGGGCGGCAATGTCGCGACCATATTCGCTCTAACCCTGCCGGTCGTCGTCGGCGGGGCGGGGCTCGGCGTTGAGACCTCCTACTGGTATTATTCGAGCCTGAAGCTGCAGTCGACGGCGGATGCGGCGGCTTATGCCGGCGCAGTGGAAAAGTCCTGGGGCTCCGACACGGCTACCATCACCTCGGCCGCCACGACATCGGCGACTTCGAACGGGCTGGGCACAGGCACCATCATCGTGCACACGCCGCCGACATCCGGGGCATACACGGCCAAGAAGGCGGTCGAGGTGATCCTCAACCAGCAACTGGACCGGATGTTCACCTCAATCTTCACATCGAGCAAGGTGCCTGAGCGGGCGAGGGCGGTGGCCCTGATCAACGACGCCTCCTACGCTTGCATACTGGCGCTCAACAACTCGGCCGCGCAGGCGGCGCTCTTTTCCGGCAGCACCACCGTCAATCTTAACGGCTGCTCCGTGATGTCCGATTCGACCGCCAGTGATGCCATCAAGGTACAGGGCTCGGCGAGCCTGAAGGCCGACTGTCTGATCACGGTCGGCGGCATGGTGCTGAACAACCCGGTGACCACGAAATGCGCGTCGAAGATCACACAGGCCTTGCCGGCCGCCGATCCTTTCTCCTCCCTGCCGGCGCCCGCGGTCACGAACCCGTGCAGGAATGTCAACGCCAGCAAGACGACGCAAACACTACAGCCTGGCACCTATTGCAGTGGCATGAACCTCAACGGCAATGTCGCGCTCTCTTCCGGGACCTATGTCGTCCAGGGGAATTTGAAGATCAACGCGGGTGCGGTCATCACCTGCGCCGCCCCTTGCACCAACGGCGTAACCATCTTCATGTCCGGCAGCAACACCGTCAGCATGAACGGCAACGCCACAGTGACGCTGAGCGCGCCGACCTCGGGCACCTATTCGGGCGTGCTGTTCTACGGCGACAGGACTGGCGTCTGGGCACAGAGCACCTTCAACGGTACCGCGACCTCCTTGCTGACCGGCGCCATCTACTTCCCCAAGCAGCAGGTCAACTATCTCGGCAATTTCTCCGGCAAGGGTGGCTGCACGCAGGTCGTTGCGGACACGGTTCAGTGGTCAGGCAATTCCACCATCAATCAGGACTGCACGGCCTATGGGATGGATGGCATCACGGCCGCAACGTCCATAGTGCTCGTCGAGTAGCGGCCATGCAGCCACCGGCGATCCGTTTCCGCAGAGACCGATCCGGCGCCGCCGCGGTCGAATTCGCGCTTGTGCTGCCGGTGCTGTGCGTCGCCCTGCTGGGCACCGTCGACGGCTGGTCCTACGTCACCAACTCGCTTTCGATGCGCGCCGGTGTGAAGACGGCGGCAAACCTGGTCCTGGCGGGATCCGGCGACGACAGCAGCACGCGGGCAGCCGCGCTGGCGAGTTGGGAGAAAAAGCCTACGGACGCGGCGGTCACCGTCAATCGCGTCTATAAGTGCGGGACGATCGTAGTGGCGTCGGCGTCGACCATGTGCGGGGGATCGAAAGTGCCCACGATCTTCGTCGAGATCCAGGCCTCGGGCACCTGGAGTCCGCCCTTTGCCTTCGGCCCCTTTCCGCACGACACCGCGATGGGCCACCAGCAGGTGATCCGTGTCCGCTGAACAGAGAGCCAAGGCGTTTGCCGCCAACGCCTCTGGCGGCGCCGCGATCGAGTTTGCGCTCATTGTGCCTTTCCTGATCATGCTGCTCTTCGGCATCTTCGCCTTCGGCTGGTCGATGAACTCCGAGTCCAGCGTGCGCTATGCGCTGGAGGCCTCCGCCCGCTCGCTGCAGCTCAACAACACGCTGACCCAGGCCGACATACAGGCGATCGCGACCCAGAAGCTGCAGGCGCTCGGCTTGCAGAACGTCAACGTCACGATCACCACCGATCCGGCGAGCGGCGGCTTCTGCATGGCGCATGTCAACGCCAGCTACGCCTTCGTCATCAACTTCCCCTATTTCAGTGATTATCCGATCAACTACACGACGTCCGTGACCGTGCCGCTGGTCAGCGGCTAGAGCAATTCCAGGAAAAGTGCGAGCGGTGTTCCGTTCGGAATTGCGCAAAAACAAGGAGATAGAGCGGTTCGCCGTTTCCGTGAAACGGTGAACAGCTCTAGAAGGGCAGGGGCAAACCGGGCATGAAACCCGTCTCCTCGGGTGGTGCCGGCGGCCTACGTGCCGTCCCATCCACTCCGGCTGATCGGCGCATCATCTTAGCAATCTCTAAAGTCGCAAGCTTGACGCCAGCCACGAATGCTAGGGATTTGCCATCGTCCTATCAGGAGCGCAGCCATGACCTCTCCCGTCGGAAGCCAGCATTCCGCTGGCCTCGTACATCATTCGAGCAAACCTCAGGGATCGTCGGAAACCTTCCCGGGCAAGAGCGCGGAAAGCGTCGGCCACCTTGCAAAGGCCTCGGTCTCCGAGACGAATGCGGGCGAGCCGAACGCGCAAGGAAAAGCCGCGTCCCGCATCGCCCGCATGGATCTGACGGTGCTCTCTCCGACCGGCTCGGGTGAGGAGTCGGATACCTCGCCCGAGGCGTCGGACACCGCCGGCGACGTGGACGCCGCGTGAAACGGTCCCCTCCGCGACCGCACTAAAACGGAGATAGGGCGGTCCCCCGTTTCAAGAGACGCTGCAACGCCCTAGCAGCCTTCCGCTGTCGTCTTCATCTGCCCGGGAGCGTTCGATTTGGCGCTGGTGTCCTGTTGTCCAGGGGCTGCCTGCTTCGCGGTTCCGGTCGTCTGTTGTCCGGGGGCGCAATCCTTCGCCGAGTTTGGATTGGTCGAGTTCGTTTTGGTCTGATCCGTGTCCTTGCTGCTGGGCATCGTCGTCGTGGAGGAAGAACCCGACGAAGTGCCCGACGAAGTGCCCGACTGCGCTGTCGCCAGACCCCCGGACAGAGCAAGCAGGGCGGCGGCAAGAAGAATGCGTTTCATGACGATTGGTCCTTTCAGGTAACGTCCCTTCAGTCATTTAATCCCGGCGGGGCAGGAGTGTTCCGAGCGCCCGAACGCGCTCGACCTGCGGGGCTTTCGCGTGCCCAATGGCGCCCCTAGGGACCATGGTCCGGCGAGACAAGGGCCCTCATTTTTCCAAACGGCCCAAAAGCGCTCGGCCCTTTGTATTTCTGTGTCATTTCAATGAGTTAACGGAATTTTTTTGGAAGAGTGCGGGGCAATGACGGCGATGCTCTCATTTGGCGACCGCAATTGCCTAAAGTTTATCCGACGCCGTTAGGAAATTCTCATAAGACGCTGCCTAGCGGTTGGGCCACGGTAACGATTCATCTGCGGAGAAGTACAATGACATTGCGTAAGACACTTCTGGCATCCCTTGCCATTCTGGCGCTCGCGGCGGCCCCGGCGCTCGCCGGCAACGGCCATGGCGGCGGCAATGGCGGTAGCCACGGCGGCAATGGCGGCAATGGAAACGGCGGCGGCAATGCCGGTGGCAACGGCAAGAGCGGCGCAGAGCACGGCAAGTCGGCTTCTGCTCACGGCCACAACAAGGGCACCGACGACAGCGCGACCGACGACACCACGACAGCCGCCACGCCGAAGGAGAAGAACCTTCACGCCAAGCTCGGCCGGCTGAACTCGCTGCAGCGCAACATCAACGCCTATATGAATTCCAAGAGCAAGAAG
>NZ_RZSB01000586.1:0-3842 GCF_004023285.1 Mesorhizobium sp. M2A.F.Ca.ET.067.02.1.1 | reverse complement strand
CCGAGGCGCCGTCGATGAACAGGCCGGTGACCAGCATCGCGGCAATCGCGAGCGCAAAGGCCGCCATCAGCCGCTGCGAGGCGGCAATCACATCACCGCGCTTCCAGGCGAGCAGCGGGCCGAACGGCACGATCGCCAGCAGCGGCAGCATCAGCGGGCCGAAAGTCAGATCGAAGAAGGGCGCGCCGACCGAGATCTTGCCGCCGGTGAGCGCTTCGAGCGCCAGCGGGTAGAGCGTGCCGACCAGCACCGTCGCGGTGGCGGTGGTGAGAAAGAGGTTGTTGAGGACCAGCGCGCCCTCGCGCGAGATCGGGTGGAACAAGCCGCCGGCCGTCAGGCTGGAGGCGCGCAACGCAAACAGCGCCAACGAGCCACCGATGAACAAAGTCAGGATGCACAGGATGAAGACGCCGCGCGCCGGGTCGGTGGCGAAGGCGTGCACGGAGGTCAGCACGCCCGAACGCACCAGGAAAGTACCGAGCAGCGACAGCGAGAAGGTGAGGATGGCAAGCAGCAGCGTCCAGATCTTCAGCGCCGAGCGCTTCTCCATGACGATGGCCGAATGGAGCAGCGCCGTGCCGGCGAGCCAGGGCATGAAGGAGGCGTTCTCGACCGGATCCCAGAACCAGAAACCGCCCCAGCCGAGCTCGTAATAGGCCCAGTAGGAACCCATGGCGATGCCGCCGGTGAGGAACATCCAGGCGACCAGCGTCCATGGCCGCACCCAGCGCGCCCAGGAGGCGTCGATGCGGCCCTCGATCAGCGCCGCGACCGAGAAGGAAAAGCAGACCGAGAAGCCGACATAGCCGAGATAGAGCAGCGGCGGGTGGATGGCGAGGCCGAGGTCCTGCAGGACCGGATTGAGGTCGCGCCCCTCGACCGGCGCCGGATTGAGGCGGATGAACGGGTTGGAGGTCGTCAGGATGAACAGGAAGAAGGCCGCGCCGATCATGCCTTGCACGGCAAGCACATTGGCCTTGAGCGTCGCCGGCCGATTGTTGCCGAAGACGGCGACGAGCGCGCCGAAGAAGGTCAGGATCAGCACCCACAGAAGCATCGAGCCTTCGTGGTTTCCCCAGGTGCCGGTGATCTTGTAGATCATCGGCTGCAGCGAATGGGAATTTTCCCAGACGTTGGCCACCGAGAAGTCCGAGCCGGCATAGGCGCTTGCAAGGGCCGTGAAGGACAGCGCCGTAAGCGCGAACCCGGTGACGGTCACCGGGCCGCCGACCGCCATCAGCCGCTGATTGCCGGTGCGGGCGCCGACCAGCGGTACCAGCATCTGCACCAGCGACAGCGCGAAGGCGAGCACAAGCGCGAAATGTCCGGTCTCAACCATTATTGGCTCTTGCTTTCCACCCAGACGCCCTTGGCCTTCAGGCCGTCGGCGACTTCCTTCGGCATATAGCGCTCGTCATGCTTGGCCAAGACGCTGTCGGCGACGAAAACCCCGTCCGGACCGAAAGCGCCTTCGGTTATGACGCCCTGCCCCTCGCGGAAGAGATCGGGCAGGATGCCGGTATAGGTCACCTTCACCGATTTCTGCGTGTCGGTGACCGAGAAGGCGACAGTTGCGCCGCTGCCGCGCACGACGGTGCCGTTTTCGACGAGGCCGCCAAGGCGGATGCGCTGTCCGGGCGGGACGCTTGCCGTCGCCAGTTCTGCCGGCATGTAGAAATAGGAGGCCTTCTGGCCGAGCGCGTAGAAGGTGAGTCCGGCGGCCGCGGCGAGGAAGGCCAGCCCCGCCACGATCACCGACAATCGCTTCTGCTTGCGCGTCATCTCTTACTCCGTCGCCGTCACGCCGAGGGAGGCGGCGAAGGCGGTGAACTTCTTGGCTTGCTCGCTGTCGGCCCCAAAGGCGGCGACAGCGCGGCCGAGCGCCTCGCGCGCCTGATCGGGCTTGCCGAGCACGGCATAGGAACGAATGAGGCGCATCCATCCTTCCTCGTCGCGGGGATTCCGCTTCAATTTGTCGTCGAGGCCCGCGACCATCGTTTCGATCATCGCCTGCCGGTCCTGCGGCGACATCTGCTGCGCGGCTTCCATCTGCTGGGCATCCGGCCCGCTCGCCGGCGCGCCCGCCGCGACCGCCGGCTGGCCAGCCTCGGCAAGCGCCTGCTGGACGGCGCTGCGCCAAGGCGAATCCGGCGGAAGCTGGCCGAGCATCTTTTGCCAGGCGGCGACAGCCTCGTCCTTCCTGCCTTCCTGGGCAAGGCCGACGCCCAGGTAGAAATTCGCCTTGGCATTGGCCGGATCGAGCTTGAGAGCCGCCTCAAAGGCGTTTTGCGCATCGGCCGAAACGATGCCGCCGGCAGCACTCGCGATCGCCTCGCCGAGACCAGCCTGGCGCACCGCGCTGTCGCCGTCGAGGCGAATGGCGTTGCGGTAGGCGGTTATCGCGTCGGGAAAGCGCTGCAGGCGAAGATAGATCGGCGCCAGCACGTCCCAGCCCTTGCCGTCCGACGGATTGGCGGCGAGATGCGCTTCGGCGCGTGCGACCAGCTCGTCGACCGAGGAATCGGCGGGATTCTTGGCGAGACGTTCGGCCAGAGGCTGCGAAGGCAGATCGGGCGAGCCGAGCACGCCGTACAGCCCCCAGCTCAGTAGCGGAACGGCAAGCACGGCCAGGCTGGCGACCAACCTGATGCCGCGGGAGGAGGAGGCGCTGGCGGAGGCCGGCCGCTCGGCCGCGCCGAGACGCAGGATGCGGCGGCCGATCTCGGCGCGCGCCTCCTCGGCCTCGCCCGGCTGGATCAGGCCGCGCGCCACGTCGCGATCCAATTCGGAAAGCTGGTCGCGATAGACTTCGAGGTCGTGGTCGCCAGGCGCCGATGCACCCTTCATGCCGCCGGTGAGCGGCAATAGCACCGCCAGGCTGGCGCCCAGCGTGAGGATTGCGGCTACGACCCAGAACAGCATGGCTCTTCCAATAAAGGCAGAGCCCTGCCCTGCCAACACAAGCATACTGCGACGCTTTGACGGCGGATGCTCTGTCCGGCCTTGATGTATATCAAATGGGCCGATTTATCAGGTCAGCGGCGTCCAACTGCCGTCGGCGTTGCGGCAGGCGGTGCCGCGCGCGGTGACGCCCGCGCCGCCGTTGAAGACGGTGTGGGTGTACTGGCGGCAATCCTGGGAGCCGACCCGATAAGGCTGGGCCGCGACCACCTCGCCATAATGGGAGGCGTTGTCGCCCTTCCATGTCACCTTCTGGCCGCTGGTGTTGTATTCCAGCGCCTTGTACTCCGCCTCCAGCCCCTTGCGCTTTTCGGCGTCGCTCAGGCCCGAGCCGATCGACCCGCCGATAAGCCCGCCATTCATCGCCGAGACGATGCTGGTCGACACCTTGCCGCCGGCGGGCGGCGTCGAAACAGGCGTGACCGGGGAGGTTGGACCGCCCCTGCCGAGTGTCGTGCAGCCGGAAACGGCGAGCAGGGCGGAAACGAGCGCGACGCGGATCTTCATGCCAACAACCGGTTCTCTTGAGCGGGATGAGCTTCTTGAGCGAAATGGACTTCTTGAGAGAGATGGTTAGGCGACCGCGCCATCAGGGAAGCATTCTGGCCATAGTGTTGATATTTGTCGGAAATTTGGCCGTCAGGCCCCTGCTCGCAAATCGATAAAAAACATCATTGAAGGCTCCGCAATCTCACTACCGCCCTCAAGCCGCCCATGCCCGACCGTTCCAGCGCCAGCGAGCCTCCATACTCGTTGACGAGGTCGGCGACAATGGCAAGGCCAAGCCCCGTTCCCGGCTTCGTCTCGTCCAGTCTCTTGCCACGTTTCAACACCTCTCGCGCGCTGTCTTCGGGAATGCCCGGACCGTCATCCTCTATAAC
>NZ_RZSB01000585.1:0-3848 GCF_004023285.1 Mesorhizobium sp. M2A.F.Ca.ET.067.02.1.1 | reverse complement strand
CTGCTGCAGGGCGAGCATCCATCGGTGGCCGCCGCCGCCGAAGAGCACTACAAGCCGCAAGGTCCTTCCGATCGCGTGCCGACCGATCCTGCCTCGATTGCCGTTGCGCTTGCCGACAAGCTCGACACGCTGACCGGCTTCTGGGCGATCGATGAAAAGCCTACGGGCAGCAAGGATCCGTTCGCTCTGCGCCGAGCAGCACTTGGCGTGGTCAGGATCCTCATAGAGAACCGTATCCGTCTGGCGTTGACGTCCGTCTTCGCCAAGGCCTTCGCGAACTTCAAAGACGGCACAGATCAGTCGTCTGACCTTCTCGCCTTCTTCCACGATCGCCTGAAAGTCTATCTGCGTGAAAGCGGTGCACGGCATGACTTGATCGACGCCGTGCTGTCGGCAGGTTCGCGCCCAATCTCTCCCCTTGTGGGGGAGATGTCGGCGAAGCCGACAGAGGGAGGCGCTGTCCCGCCGGCCTCACATTCTGTCGCGCCCGGCCAATCGCCGAACGACGACCTCCTTCAGATCGTGCGCCGCGTCGAGGCGCTGGGCTCCTTGCTCGAAACCGACGGGGGCAAGAACCTGCTCGCCGGCACCAAGCGAGCCGCCAACATCCTGGCCGCCGAGGAGAAGAAGAAAACGTCCGTGGCCGAGACCGTTGAGCCGGCTCTGTTCCGCGAAGACGCGGAAAAGAAGCTCTATGCCGCGGTGAATCAGGCCGAGAAGGAAGCCGGCCAAGCGATTCAAAACGAAGATTTTTCTGCCGCCATGCTGGCGCTTAGCGTGTTGCGCGAACCGGTTGATTCATTCTTTGAAGGCGTTCTCGTGAATGATGAGGACCAGGCCGTGCGCGCCAACCGCCTGGCGCTGCTTGCCCGCATCCGCACCGCCACCGACCAGGTCGCGGATTTTTCAAAAATCGTCGGCTGACGGCTCGAAACGTCGCACATTTGGACATGCCCGCATCCGCCAGGATGCGGGCACGTTTCAACAATTTGCCGCCCGGAATTTAATGCCCCGGAGCCGGCTTACAGTCATACGGCTATGACCTCCGCGTGGGAGAACCGATGCATGTCGCCCGGAACTGCGCAGCGGTTCCGGGACAACGACATGCATCAGACAAAAGACGTTCCCAGACCACGGAGGCATGCCATGAATTCCGTTGACGATATCGACCTGATTGAAGAGACCCCGGCCGCCGCCGAGGCCGTCGAACCCGCTTCCGATGACATCCTCAACCATGCTGCCGCCGCGGCGGTCGAAGCCGCCGACCTGCCCGAGGACGACGAGGACGAAGACGCCGACGAGGAGGCCGCTGCCTCGGCCGACGATGAGTCGGAAGACGAGGATGAGGATGACGACGAGGACGGCGACGAAGAAGCCAAGGCCTCGGGCGACGATGAGTCCGATGACGAGGATGAAGACGGTGATGAGGATGAAGACGACGCCGACGAAGACGACGACAAGGAAGAAGCGGCCTGAGCCGTCGGCAGTCGTTTGAAGAATGAAGGGCGGCGCGTTTCGCGTCGCCCTTTTTCGTCAGGCTAGCCTGATCAGGCTTCCAGGAAGAATGGCCCCGTCAATCAGGAAGATTGAGGCCTCAATCTTCCACGATGCTGACGCGCACGCTGTCGGAGTAGACATCCACCTCGATCAGCGGCTCGCCGTTGACGATGGCGCGCCTGGTGGCGCTGCTCATGGCGCCGCCGCGTTCCAGCATGCGTTGCAGGTCGGCGCGCGAGCCGTCGCTGCGGAACCAGGGATCGCCCTGGTCGTCGCTGTCGCGCCGATGGAACTTGTGCCAATTGGCGCGGTCCTGCCGCACCATCTGCGCCGCGCTGCTCAGCGGATAGCCGTCGCTGGCGCGGTGATCGCGATCGGAAATCCGCGCGACGTAAGAGCCGAGCATGTCGTCGGCTCGCGCCGAACCCGCGACCAGTGTCGCCGCCACCAGTCCGGCAACGGCCATTGCTTTCGAAACAGTCATGAAACCCCCATTGAACGCCAGCGCGATAGTGCCCGATCGGGATGACGGGAATCGGACAGCGAGAGCAATTCCAGGAAAAGTGTGAAAACGGTCAGGCTCGGCGACTTCGCCGTAGCCCCCCGTCCGGAATTGCGTTCCGACAAACAGCGCCTAGCACATCGAAGCGGTATCGAGTGTGATCTACATCGCCTTGCCGACGCGCGGCAGCGGCTGGGCATTTGGCGGCTGCGCGCCGCCCGACGCATTGGCCGTCGCGGCCGGCTGGTTGCCGGCCTTGTCGTTGCCGTTCGAAGCGGAGGCGGTGCCGTTGGCAGGCGTTGCCGGCGAAGTGCCGTTTGCCGGTGCGGCCGCGGTTGTGGTTGCCGGTGCCGTGGGCTTCGCCGTCACGGGCGTTGCGAAGGCGCCGCCGACAATGCCGCCGCGGATGATCATTGGCGCCGGCTGATGCCCGGCCTTTTCGGGAATAGCCGCGACCTTTTCGTCGGTGACGGCGGGCACGGGATCGCCCAGCGCAATCATCGATGGCGCGGAGAGCGCCGACAGCTTGGCCGGATCGATCGCGTCCAGCCTGACCACCGAAGGCGTCGACGTCGAGGGTCCGACTACGACGATCGACGACGCATGCGCCGCGCCGTTCATTGCCAAAAGGCCGATGCCGAACGCTCCGAGCAAACGCATTACAAAAACTCCCCAGCCGGTAACCACCGGTCCGCACCTTAAGGCCGGCAAATTGAAGCGGGCTTGCGCGGAAACTTAACATTTTAGGGATTGATAAATCGCCAATGCCCGCCCTTGCCCGATGGAAGCCGTCGTATTACGGGACCGGCATGTTTGAGACTGGTGGCAAATTTGGCTGAGATATTGGCGGTTGGCGAGGCGCTTGAGCGGGCTTTGGCGTTGCTGCAAGCCGGCGACGTCGTCGCCATCCCGACCGAGACGGTTTACGGCCTGGCTGGCGATGCCACCAACGGCGTTGCCGTGGCGCGCATTTTCGAGGCCAAGGGCCGGCCGCGCTTCAACCCGCTGATCGCCCATGTCGCCGATCGCGCGATGGCGGACCGCATTGCCGGCTTCGACCCGCTCTCGGCAAAACTCGCGCAAGCCTTCTGGCCCGGCCCGCTGACGCTGGTGCTGCCGCAGCGCGCGGACAATGGCATCCATCCGCTGGTCACCGCGGGGCTGGATACGATCGCGCTGCGCATGCCGCGCGGGTTCGGCGGCGAGCTGATCGCGCGGCTCGGCCGGCCGCTCGCCGCTCCCAGCGCCAATTCCTCAGGCGGGATTTCCGGCACGACGGCGCAGGCGGTCGCCGCCGATCTCGGCGACAGGATCAAGCTGGTCGTCGATGGAGGCGCGACGCCCGTCGGACTGGAATCGACCATCCTCAAGGTCGAGGACGGCAAATTGCGGCTGCTCAGGCCGGGCGGCATCGGCGCCGAGGAGATCGAGGCCGCCGCCGGCGCGAAACTGGTGCGCGGCGCTGCCGGCATCGAGGCGCCGGGCATGCTTGCCTCGCATTACGCGCCGGGTGCGGCGATGCGGCTCAATGTTCAACAGATCGTGAGGGGCGAAGCATTGCTTGCCTTCGGCCGCAACCGCGCCGAGGGCTGGCAGAATGCGGCGGCTATGCGCAATCTCTCCGAGGCCGGCGACCTGCGCGAGGCGGCCAGCAACCTTTTTGCCGCCATGCAGGCGCTCGACCGCAGCGGCGCCGCCACCATCGCTGTCGAGCCGATCCCTTTCGAGGGGCTGGGCGAGGCGATCAACGACCGGCTCGCGCGCGCCGCTGCCCCCCGTGACAAGCAGGCCTAAGCGCCATAGGTTCTTGCCGCCATGAACGATCAGCCCTTCGACCTCGACCCTGCCG
>NZ_RZSB01000584.1:0-3849 GCF_004023285.1 Mesorhizobium sp. M2A.F.Ca.ET.067.02.1.1 | reverse complement strand
GAAGAAGAAGACGCTGACCACGCTGGGGGCCGAGCCGCTCGAACGCGGCTTTGGCCTGACGCTGGGCAACGCGCTGCGGCGCGTGCTTCTGTCTTCGCTGCGCGGCGCGGCTGTCACCGCCGTGCAGATCGACGGCGTACTGCATGAATTCTCGTCCATCGCCGGCGTGCGCGAGGACGTGACCGACATCGTGCTCAACATCAAGGAAATCGCCATCCGCATGGAAGGCGATGGTCCCAAGCGCATGGTCGTGCGCAAGCAGGGCCCGGGCGCCGTGCTCGCCGGCGACATCCAGACCGTCGGCGACGTCGAGATCCTCAACCCCGACCACGTCATCTGCACGCTGGACGAGGGCGCCGAGATCCGCATGGAGTTCACCGTCGACACCGGCAAGGGCTATGTGCCCGCCGAGCGCAACCGCGCCGAGGACGCGCCGATCGGCCTGATCCCGGTCGACTCGCTCTACTCGCCGGTCAAGAAGGTCTCCTACAAGGTCGAGAACACCCGCGAGGGCCAGGTGCTCGACTATGACAAGCTGACCATGACCATCGAGACCAACGGCTCGATCTCGGGCGAGGACGCGGTCGCCTTCGCCGCCCGCATCCTGCAGGACCAGCTCGCGCTGTTCGTCAACTTCGACGAGCCGCAGAAGGAAGTCGCGACCGAAGCCGTCACCGAGCTCGCCTTCAACCCGGCGCTGCTCAAGAAGGTCGACGAACTCGAACTTTCGGTGCGTTCGGCCAACTGCCTGAAGAACGACAACATCGTCTATATCGGCGACCTGATCCAGAAGACCGAAGCCGAGATGCTGCGCACCCCGAACTTCGGCCGCAAGTCGCTGAACGAGATCAAGGAAGTGCTGGCGGCCATGGGCCTCCATCTCGGCATGGAAGTGCCGGACTGGCCGCCGGAAAACATCGAAGACCTCGCAAAGCGTTACGAAGACCAATATTGAGCATGAATTCCAAGGATCGGCGGCGCGAGCCGCTCGATCCGACGGTCATGCGGAAAACCATCAGAGGCCGTGGCCTCTTGAACAACTGAAGAAGGAAAAGAGCCATGCGCCACGGTTTCAAAGGCCGTCGTTTCGCCCGCAGCATCAGCCATCGTAAGTCGATGTTCGCCAACCTCGCCGTGTCTCTGATCGAGCACGAGCAGATCGTCACCACCCTGCCGAAGGCGAAGGACCTGCGTCCGATCGTCGAGAAGCTCGTCACGCTCGGCAAGCGCGGCGACCTGCACGCCCGCCGCCAGGTGATCGCGCAGATCGGCAATGAAGGCGTCGTCAAGCGCCTGTTCGAGACCCTCGCCCCGCGCTACGCCACCCGCAACGGCGGCTACCTGCGCATCATGAAGGCAGGCTTCCGCAAGGGCGACAACGCTGCCATGGCGGTCATCGAATTCGTCGACCGCGACACCTCGGCCAAGGGCGCCGCCGACCGCGCCCGCCTCGAGGCCGAGGGCGCTAATGAGGAAGCCGCGGCCGCCTGAGGCACGGATACTCCGAGAAAGCGTTCAAGGGGCCTTCGGGCCCCTTTGTACTTTTGCCTGCAACCTATCGAACCAGGTTCAGGTAGTCCTGGCCAGCCAGGCACTGCCAATTGAACACCCCGGGCAGCTCTTCGGTGGCCTTCCGCGGATAGGAGTAGATGCTGTCAACCTTGGTTCGAGAGTCGATATTCCGGACAAGTTGCAGCACGGTCGAACTGTTCAAAAATTCAATCACGTCGCGATTGCCGATGAAAGACGTGTCGACCTGGAAATGAATCCGGATGCCGCCGGCACAAACGTTCAGCAGGATGTCGTCGCTTAGCGCCGCGTAGTAGACGGAAGCCTGCGTGGGATCCCACAGGCCTGCTGCAAGGAATTCGGACGGCCTCGTTGCGCCGCTGAATCCATCTAGCGACACCTTCAGCTGTTTGGTCAAAGGTTCAAATTCACCCTCGAGTTGCGATGCCCCTTCGATCTGAAACCAATTCGTCGAGTGGGGTGCGATGCTGTCGAAGGAAATCTCCAGGTTGCCGAAGAACCAGTAGACCGGAATCGGGTCACCGTCGCTGATATTCCATCCGTCGGGTGACCCGAGCGCCTGTGCTATCTCGATAAGCCTCATGTCGGGCGACACCGGTCCCAAGACACCGGTCGCCAGGAAATCGCGGAAGGAAGCGAGCTGCTTTTTCATGAAACGGACAACAGTACCAGATTGCGGATACAGCTATAGCCGGTTACTGGCTGAAAATAATTCGATTTCATCGCCTTAGCCTTTCATTCTGCACAATCGTCGGGACAATGGCGCCCGATCTGGAGGGATTCGAAAATGCACCTCAAACGACTGTTTCTTGTTGCCGCGCTGGCCGTCTTCGCCGTGGCACCGGCCGCAAGACAGGCTTTTGCCGAGGATGCCGCCAAGCCGGCGGATCCGGGCCTCTCCGACGTGCTGACCGACCTGTTGCATGGCGTCGAGGGCGAGAATGGCACGTCCGGCCCCGACAAGCGGGTGCCGTTCGGCCGCGAGGAGGTGCAGCTCTCCTTCGCGCCGCTGGTCAAGCAGACCGCACCTGCGGTGGTCAATGTCTATGCCTCGCAGACCGCCAAGGTGACGTCACCTTTCGAGGGCGATCCCTTCTTCGAGGAGTTCTTCGGCCGCGCTCAGCCGCGCGCGCAGTCCTCGCTGGGCTCGGGCGTGCTGGTCGATCCAAGCGGCGTCATCGTGACCAACTTCCACGTCATCAAGGATGCCGATGAGGTGAAGGTCGCGACAGCCGACGGGCGCGAGTTCACCTCCAAGGTTATGCTCAAGGACGAGACGCTCGATCTTGCCGTGCTCAAGATTTCAGCCGACAAGCCGTTTCCGGTGATCGCGATCGGCGATTCCGACGCGCTCGAGGTCGGCGACCTGGTACTCGCCATCGGCAACCCGTTCGGCGTCGGCCAGACCACCACCAGCGGCATTGTCTCGGCGCTTGCCCGCAGCCATATCGGCGTTTCGGATTCGGGTTATTTCATCCAGACCGATGCGGCCATCAATCCCGGCAATTCCGGCGGCGCGCTGATCAACATGGGCGGCCAGCTGGTCGGCATCAACACGGCCATCTACAGCCGCAGCGGCGGCTCGATCGGCATCGGCTTCGCCATTCCCTCGAATATGGTGCGCGCCTTTGCCGACGCCGCCAAGGCCGGGCTCGACTTCTTCGAGCGGCCCTATATCGGCGCTGAATTCGAACTGGTGACGCCGCAGATCGCCGAATCGCTCGGCATGGAGAAGCCGACCGGCGCATTGGTTTCATCGGTCGAGGGCTCCGGCCCCGCCGGCAAGGCCGGCCTGAAGCCGGGCGACGTCATCCTGTCGCTCAACAACACGCCGGTCGAAAGCATCGAGGCGCTCGACTATCGCATGGCGACGCTGTCGATCGGCACCAAGGCGACCTTCGTCGTGCTGAGCAAGGGCCAGCAGGCGACGCTGGAAATCCCGCTGGAGCGCGCGCCGGAAGGCGCCAAGCCCAGCGAGGTCACCTTGCGCGGCCGCAGTCCCTTCGCCGGCGCCAAGGTCGCCGAGCTGTCGCCCAGGCTTGCCCAGCGGCTTGGCCTTCGCACCGACCTCAAGGGTGTCACCGTCATCGATATCAGTCGCGATTCGCCGGCCGCCGATTTCGGCTTCCAGCCCGGCGATATCGTGCGCGAGGTGAACGGCACCAGCATCGACACCGCGGCGACGCTGGCGCAAATTGCTCAGCAGGACACGCGCTGGTGGCGCTTTACCGTCGAGCGCGGCGGGCAGATACTGCGCCAGGTGTTGCGTTATTGAGGCGGTCTGCCCATTTAAGGCATGATCCCGAACCGAAGCTCCGC
>NZ_RZSB01000583.1:0-3861 GCF_004023285.1 Mesorhizobium sp. M2A.F.Ca.ET.067.02.1.1 | reverse complement strand
GGCTTAGGCAACTTGGAAAGCTTATCCACGAGGTCTTTCACGCTGGGCTTGGCTGCCGGCGGATTTGCCTCTTGCGCCGGCTTGTTCTCAGCCGCCTGGCTCGGTTCCGGCGTCTTGATCGCCGGCTCGCTTGCCGGCCGCGTCGGTTTCTCGCCTTCGGCGGCCGTTGGCCCGGGAGCCGGCGCGGGCGACTGTTGCGCTGAGGGCTGCACCGGCTTGGTCTCGACCTGAGGCGTCTGGCTTTTGGCCTCGCTCTCCGGCTGCGTGGCTGGCTGCTCGACGGGCGTCCTGGCCTCCGCCTCAGGTTGGGCGGATGGCTTCGCCGTGTCAGGTTTCGGTGCTTCCGGCTGAGCCGCGGCCGGCGCCTGCGGCTGAGCTTTCGGCGTCTCCGCTTGCTGCGCCTCGGCCACTGGTTTGGCGGTCTCGATGGCCGGCTTCGGAGTCAGCGGCTTGGGTGTCTCCGCCACCGGCATGGGCGCCAGGACGCCACTGAAATAGAGGCCCGCCACCGCCAGGACGGCGGTCGCCGCGGCGCCGCCGGCGATGACAGGCATGCGCGAAGGCTTTTTGGGCGCGGCCGGCGCGGGCGCGCTGGCCGGGGTGGCGGCCGGCGCGGGCCTTGGCTCCGACAGGTAGGCGGGGCGCACATGCTCGACGAAACGCGGCTCGCCGGAAGGTGGTGTCTGGGGCTTGGAGTCCGGCGGCGCCGTCCAGCCGGCGCGCGGCAGGCCCGAGCGTTCGCGCGCGCCGAACGACACCGGCGGCGGCAATGTCGGCTCGAGATCCTCACCGCGCGTTGCTCGGGCGATCTCAGCCATGCTCGCCGGCCGGTCGCGCGGATCCGGTTGCAGCATGGCTTCGATGAGTTCGCGGAAATCGGGATCGATATCCGACAGGTCCGGCACGGTCCGGCGTTTCTCGATGACCTCATATTGCGAGCCGCTCATGTCGAGCGGCTTGCCGCGCAGCGCCGCCGCCAGCACCAGGCCGAGGCTGTAGATATCCGATTGCTCGCTGACCTCGCCGCCATAGAGGCCGAGTTGTTCCGGCGAAACATAATTGTATTTTCCGGCGAATTTGCCGCCGATCAGCGTTTCGCCGCCGACGGTCGCCGAGCGCGCGATGCCGAAATCGATGATCTTGGCGCGCTCGACCCGGCCGCCGGGCAGGATGATGTTGTCAGGCGAGAGGTCGCGGTGCACCGCGCCGGCCTGATGCACGGCGCTCAAGCCAGAGGCGAGGCGGTGGCAAAGCCGGCGCACATCGTCGCTTGGCATCGGCCCGCGCCGCATCATGTCGAACAGCGATTGGCCGTCCACGAACTCCATCGCGAGATAGGGGCGGCCGATCCCCGGGTCGATGGTGAACACGTGGTAGCGCACCACCGCGTCATGCGAGAGATGGTTGAGGATCGACGCTTCCTTGCGGAACAGCGACAGGATCGTCTGGTCGCGCGCGAATTCGGGCAGCACGATCTTGATCGCCACATGATCGCCGGTCTGGATGTTGTGGCCGCGATAGACTTCGCCCATGCCGCCCGAGGCGATCCGCTCGTCGAGCTCGTAAATGCCGCTGAGCTGCGTGCCGACGCCGGCATAGGTCACGTTCGGCGAGATCCGGGTCTTGTCGTCGTCGCTCATCTGGCCAGGCCCTCCGCTGCGGACCGATCCGGATGGGGCGCGCCGTTGCCGCCGATCTTCACAAGTACGATGGTCACATTGTCGGTACCGCCGCGCGCCAGCACCGTATCCAGGAGGGCCTGGCATGCCGCCCGCGGCGTGGCGGATCTGGCCGCGGCCTCGATCTCGGCGTCGCTGACATGCGCCGTCAGCCCGTCGGTGCCGAGGACGAAAACGTCGCCCGGCATCAATTCGCCCTGCTGGAAATCGATCTCGAGCTCGTCGCTGACGCCGACCGCATGCGTGATCACGTTGCGTCGCGGCCAGGTGCGCGCCTCCTCCGCGCTGATCATGCCGCGGTCGAGCAGTTCCTGCACCTCGGTGTGATCCTTCGAGACCTGGACGATCGAGCCGTTGCGCACGAGATAGATGCGGCTGTCGCCGGCCCACAGGCAGGCGAAGCGTCCATCCATGGCAAGCAGGGCGGCGAAAGTGGAGCCGATGGTGATGCCGCGCGATCGCGATATGCCCCGGATCTCGGCATTGGCGCGGCTGAGCCTGTCCTCGAAGCGGGCGCGAAGGTCCGGGGCCGAGCTCGCAATGCCGATCGTCGCCAGATGGTCGACGATACTGGCCGAGGCGACCTCGCCGGCCTCATGCCCGCCCATGCCGTCGGCCACCACCCAGAGCCCGGTCTGCGGCTCGATGAGGTAATTGTCCTCATTGTGGTCGCGCACGCAGCCCTTGTGGCTCACGCCGAAGCTGTCGATGGGAAGGGCGACAGTGCTCAATTTGCCACCAAGCGCTCAGCGAGCGTCCTCTGTGACCAGCCATGGGCCGCGTGCCCACGCCACTCTGCCACAAGCGGGTACATTAGAGTATCGAAATAAAGCCCCGATCTGGCCATCTCAAAACGCCTTCGGACAGCTGAAGCCTGACAAGGCTGGCAGGACGAGGGGGTTGGCCCCAGAGCCCGCCTGGATCGTGTAGGCGACATCGCGTCCACCGATCACGAAACGCGCCTCGGTGCTGGCGCCGTCGCCGGTGGTGGTCGCCTTGTCGAACAGTCGCTTCAACGCCCACGGCCCCTCGAATTTGAGCGCGGACTCGCGTCCCGGCATTTCCGGTAGGAGGCTGAGGCTCGCCGATCCGGACGCGGCGCCGCTCGGCCATGTCACGATGCTCGGTGCGTTGCCGGCCTGGGCGCTCTGCACTGTCTGCCCGTCCACGTTGAGCACCGCGCTGTCGGCTTCGCTGTTCAGCGAGGTGGGTGTGAAGGTGATCGACACCAACGGCGTCGACCCGCCCGACGGGAAGAAGGCGGCGCGGATTTCCGCCGCCGCCTGGAACGCCTTCAGGGTCGATTTCGCAAGATCCTTGCTGTAGCGCGCATTCTGCTTCCAGCTCCATTCCTGGCCGGTCATGTCGATCAGCGGCGCAAGGTTTTGCGCGAAGAAACGGTCCATCAGGCCGCCAGGCGCGAACAGCTTGGCGAAATCCGCCATCGAGATGTCCTCGCTGCTGTCGCGGGCGAACGGATAGTGGCCGTTGACAGCCTCCTCGCAAGGGCGCGTCACCGTCTGGTCGAGGGTCTGGTTGAGATTGGCGATCGAGGTCTCCGCGACATTGCCCTCGAATTCGTCCGCCGCCGCGTTGACCATGCGCGCCAGCGGCTTGGGAAGGCGCGAGACATTGGCGCGCAAGGTCGAGATCTGCAGCTGCAGATTGGCGTTGACGCGTTCGGTCTGCGTGGGGACATCGGCCGCGAGCTTCAGGCTCTGAAAAATGTCGTGGAAGTTCTGCGTCAGCGCATCGAGCGGCCGGCGCCCGGGGTTGCCGCTGACCAATGCCTGGAACGAGCGGAACTGCGCCTCGACGCTCGCGCCGGCGTTCTGCGCAAGGGCCGAGCTTGCGCCGGCCCGGCTCTGGGACTTGCCGCCGGCGATCTGCAGGCCGATGCGGGAGAGGCCCTTGGCCATGCTGGCGAGATCCGGCTCAGCCGTCCCGGTATCGCCCTCGGCAGCGGCAGCGTCCTTGGTCAACGCGGTCTCGTCGGCGATCGCCGTGAACAGCTGGTCGAGAGGCGAGTCCGCCGCGGCGAGGGCGGAAAGCGCGAGATATTGCGGCTTGTCCTTCAGCATCGCCTTGAGCTTCAGCTGGTCGAGCACGCCGTTCCAGGCGGCGGCGAATTCCTTGCCGTAGCGGTCGATGAGTTCGGGACCGAGCTTGGGCAGGTCCTGGT
>NZ_RZSB01000582.1:0-3861 GCF_004023285.1 Mesorhizobium sp. M2A.F.Ca.ET.067.02.1.1 | reverse complement strand
GGACGTTGGCGCGCTTCGCATCCTTCGGCGAAACGATCGCGATGCCCGGGAGATTGCTATTGCGGGCAGTGGCGGCGCTCGCGACCTGGACCTGCTTCACAGCTTTCTGCTGGGGTGCCGGAACGCTTTCATCGGCATCGTCATCTGCCTCGTCGGCTCCGCCGCCACGGAACCAGGCAAACAGGCCGCCGGACCGCTTGGTCGAGCCGCCGGCGCTGGCCAGTTCGATGTTCGGCGTGCCAGAGCCCTTGCGCGCCTGATAGGCGGCCAGCGCCTGCTCATAGCCGGGCAGCGGCCTGCCGTCGCTCGGCACATGCAGCGTCTTGCCGTTCGGGAACAGGCTGACCAGCTCCTGGCGGCTGATGCCCGGCCAATGACGCACATTGCCGACATCCATGTGCACAAAAGGTGAGCCGGAGGTCGGGTAGTAGCCGACGCCGCCGCCCTGCATCTTGAGGCCGATGTTGCGCAGCTTCTTCAGCGGCACGCCGGGGATGTAGAAATCCATCGCCTTGCCGAGCATGTGCTGGCTTTTCTCGGCGACGCCACGGCTGCGCGAACGCAGCATCGCGTTGGTCGACGGCGAACGATAGCCGCAGACGACCTGGATGTAGTCGGTCGCGCCAGCTTCGCGATAAGCTTCCCAAACGAGGTCGAGCAGCCGCGGGTCCATCTTCGTCGGCTCGTTGCGGCGCCAGTCGCGCAGGATGATGTTGATCTTGCGCAGGCCTTCCGGATCGTAGCGGCCATTGCGCTTGTAGACGATCTCGGCCTTCTCGTGCGTGTGCAGGTGATAGAGCTTGAGCGTGCGAACCTCAGCCCTGGCGCCCGACATTGCCGCGGACAGAAACCCGACAGCCAAAATCATAAACGTCAGCCACCTCGGCCAGACGCTCATGTGAAAATGCCGCCCGTTTGTGTGTCGTTCGACTTTGTTCAAATCAAATGGCTTTCAGGCTGCCGTTTGTCCCCGGATTTGACCAAACGGATGCGTGGTTTTCACATCCGAATATCGATCCTAATGGTTAACCATCGTTTATTGAAGCCGAAATGCGGTAACACCGTGGCGATATCCCGTCAAAAATGATGCACAGCATTTCGTGGTAAACCGCTGGTTTAGATCAAGAATCCGGCCCCGGCCAGAACACGATCTGTTACCGTTAGCGTTAATGCGTGATCCTCGGCAACGCCAACCGCTGAAAACCCTGCGTTTTCACGTCAAAAGCGACAATTTGACTCGGATTTTAGGCGCGCAAGCTATTCGAGGCTTGCCTGTCACGAGGCAAGCCGGTCGACGCGACCAGCTTCGGGATCAATGCCATATTCCTTCAACTTGCGGTAGAGGGTGGAACGGCCGATGCCCAAACGGCGCGCGACTTCGCTCATCTGGCCATTATAGTGATCGATCGCCAGCTTGATCATCTCGAGTTCGACATCGGCCAGCGCCCGTACATTGCCGCGCTCGTCCAGCGCCCGAAGCGTTCCGAACCGCGGCTGCGGCCGCGCCGGTGACTCGCCGTCGGCAAAGGCGGACCCCATTTTCTCGGCAATCGCCTCATCCGCCGGTTTGGACGCACCCTCGACCGTTTCGGCGATGGTGGATGTCGTTTCCGCTGCGAGATCGACCGTGCCTTCCACCTGGGCCCGGATTTGCGGGAACTCCTCCTCGGTCAGCACGTCGCCCTCGGCAAGCACCGACGCGCGGAAGACCGCATTCTCCAATTGGCGGATGTTGCCCGGCCAGTCATAGGCCTGCAGCATCGCTAGCGCTGACGCCGATATGCCGGCAAGGCGCCGGCGCGGATCGGCCGGAGCGACCTTTTCCATGAAATGCCGGACCAGGTAGGGAATGTCGTCGCGGCGGTCGCGCAGCGGCGGCACGAAGATCGGATAGACGTTCAGCCGGTAGAACAGGTCCTCGCGGAACTTGCCGTCCTTGACCTGCTGCAGAAGGTTGCGATGCGTGGCCGAGATGAGCCTTATATCGACCTTGACGGTCGAGCGGCCGCCGACCGGATCGACCTCGCCCTCCTGCACGGCGCGCAAGAGCTTCACCTGGACGTCGAGCGGCAGATCGCCGATCTCGTCGCGGAATAGCGTGCCGGAATTCGCCTCGACGAATTTGCCAGTATGCTTGTCGGTGGCGCCCGTGAAGGAGCCCTTCTCGTGGCCGAACAGGATCGATTCAACGAGATTGTCCGGGATGGCGCCGCAATTGACGGTGACGAAGGGCTTCGAACGGCGATCGCCGCTGCCCTGGATGGCGCGCGCCACCAGTTCCTTGCCGACGCCGGATTCGCCCTCGATCAGGATCGGGATGTTGGAGGCCGCCGCCTTTTGCCCGAGGCGTATCACCCGGTCCATTGCCGGGCTGCGCGTGATCATGTCCTTGAACGTGAGATGGCCGCCGCCGCGTCGCCGCGATGCGCGCTTCATCTCGTCCTCGACGGCTTCCACCTTGAGCGCGTTGGAGATCGCGGTCTGCAGCCTGTCGGGCGACGCAGGCTTGACGACGAAGTCGAAGGCGCCGTGCCGCATCGCCGAAACGACCGTCTCGATGCCCCCCTGGGCCGTCTGCACGATGACGGGAATGTTGATGCCGCGCTCGCGCATCGCCTTCAGCACACCGATGCCGCCTAGGCCGGGCATGACAAGGTCGAGAATGACGACGGAGACCTCGCGCGCGTTCGGCCCGTCGAGCACGTCGAGGCCAGCCTCGCCGCTATCGGTGACAATCGCGGTGTGCCCGAACTTGGTCAGCGCGGCCTCGATCAACCTGCGCTGCACCGGATCGTCATCGACTATGAGTATGGAACCTGTCATGACTGTTTGAGTTTTCCGCCCGAGACAATCCCCATGGATCATCTTGGCACAGGGTTCTAAATAAGGTTTCAAAAAACCCGGTGAACGAATTCCTTAGGATTTGACCGGCTTCCTCCTTCCCTCTGATTTGGCCCGATTCAAAGAAGGTATTGCTGATGCGCATTGAGTTTGGTCAGCGGCTTGCGGCGCCAGCGTCCGGACACGGCGCGGCCGAGCTTGGCGATCTGCCGGAGTGGAATCTCGCCGATCTCTATTCCGGCATGGAAGCGCCCGAGCTGAAGCGCGACATCGCCAAGGCGGCCAGCGACGCCATCGCCTTCGAGACCCGCTGGAAAGGCACGCTCGCCGCGGAAGCCGGGCGCGGAGCCGCCGGCCGGCTGGGCGAGGCGCTGCAAGCCTATGAGGCGCTCGAGGAGCTGATCGGCCGCATCGTCTCCTATGCCGGCCTCGTCTATGCCGGCAACACCGCCGATCCGCAGCGCGCCAAGCTCTATGGCGACGTCCAGGAAAAGATGACGGACGCGAGCGCCCATCTTCTGTTCTTCGCGCTCGAGCTCAACCTGATCGATGATGCGGCGATCGAGAGCGCTCTGGCCGCCGACAAGGCCTTCGGCCACTACCGGCCCTGGGTGCTCGACCTCAGGAAGGACAAACCCTACCAGCTCGAGGACCGTGTCGAGCAATTGTTCCACGAAAAGTCGGTCACCGGGCGCGGCGCCTGGAACCGCCTGTTTGACGAGACCATGACCGACCTGCGCTTCGACGTCGACGGCGAGGAGCTGACGCTTGAGCCGGCGCTGAACCGGCTCCAGGATACGAATGGCGAGGTGCGCCGCCGCGCTTCCGAGGCGCTGGCCGCCACGTTCCGCAAGAACCTGCGCACCTTCACGCTCATCACCAACACCTTGGCCAAGGACAAGGAAATCTCCGACCGCTGGCGCGGCTTCCAGGATATCGCTGACTCGCGCCACCTCGCCAACCGCGTCGAGCGCGACGTGGTCGACGCGCTGGCCGCGGCCGTGCGCGAGGCCTATCCCC
>NZ_RZSB01000581.1:0-3866 GCF_004023285.1 Mesorhizobium sp. M2A.F.Ca.ET.067.02.1.1 | reverse complement strand
TCTGGAGCCTCGCAATGACCATCGATTTTCCCATCCGATTTCGGACGGCCGAAGCGGCGGATGCCGCCGCCATCCGCGATATCGTGCGCGCCGCCTATGCCAAATGGGTGCCGGTAATCGGCCGCGAGCCGCTGCCGATGCGCGCCGATTACGACAAGGCTGTCGCCGAGCATCCATTCGACCTCGCCGTTGCGCAGGATCGCATTGTCGGGATGCTTGAATCCGTCCTCGCCGACGATCATCTCTGGATCGAGAATCTCTGCGTCGCGCCGGAGGCGCAGGGCAAAGGGATCGGCCGGCTGCTACTGGAGCGGGCAGAGGGCAAGGCGCGCAAGGCCGGGCGCCATCAGCTTCGCCTGCTGACCAACGGCGCGTTCGAGGCGAATGTGTCGCTCTATAAGAGGCAGGGCTATTCGGTCGACCGGGAAGAGCCGTTCATGAACGGCTCGACCGTTTATATGAGCAAGAGGATCGCGGGATGACCGACAATCGGAGCGGGGCCATGGCTGCCAGGATCAGGCTGAAGCAACTGCCAGGCCTATACGCGATTTCGAGGCTGGAAGCTGGACATGGCATTCCCGATTGGGCGGACGGGCCGGGTTTCGTCAGCATCACCAGAACCGAGGATGAGCTTTCGATAACCTGCCCGCAGGAGCGCGTTCCGGATCTCGCAAGGCAGGATCGCGACTGGGTCGCCTTCAAAGGTCCCTTTGCCTTCGGCGAAACTGGCATCGTGCTGTCTGTCATTCGGCCGCTGTCGGAGAACGGCCTCGGCATCTTCGTGGTGTCCACCTTCGATGGCGACCATCTGCTGGTGAAGGCCGCCGATCAAGCCGCGGCGGCGCGGCTGCTGGGTGACGCTGGACATACGCTACTGTAATCGGTCCCGGTGGGCGTCAGCCGGCACATCAGGCTCGACGGACGGCTGGCTCAATCGCCCGCGCTTGCGTTTGACAGGGCGCTTGCCGCATCGTTATCTCTGGCTGTATACGACGACCCACTGCAATCGAGCACCCACGGCTTGCCGAGGAGGAAAACCATGTCCCACAATCTGCAATTCTATATCGACGGCGCCTGGGTCGATCCGGTCGTGCCGAACACGCTCGATGTCATCGATCCCTCGAACGAGGACGCTTTCGCGCAGATATCGCTGGGCTCCAAGGCCGATGTCGACAAGGCGGTGGCCGCCGCCAAGCGCGCCTTCGCCAGCTTCGGCTTCACCTCGGTCGAGGAGCGGCTCGACATCCTCAACCGCGTCATCGAAATCTACAAGAAGCGCAGCAAGGACCTCGCGTTCGCCGTTTCACGCGAGATGGGCGCGCCGCGCCAGACGGCGCTGGACAGCCAGGTCGGCGTCGGCCAGGCGCATCTGGAAAAGATGGCCGAGGTGCTGAAGACCTTCCAGTTCCGCCACGTCAAAGGCTCGTCGCTTATCGTGAAAGAGCCGATCGGCGTCGTCGGCCTGATCACGCCGTGGAACTGGCCGCTGAACCAGATCACCTGCAAGGTGGGCCCCGCGCTTGCCGCCGGCTGCACCATGGTGCTGAAGCCGTCGGAGATCGCGCCGCTCGACGCCATCATTTTCGCCGAGATCATCGATGAGGCCGGCGTGCCAAAGGGTGTGTTCAATCTCGTCAACGGCGATGGCCCGAACGTCGGCCAGGCGTTGGCTAGCCACCCGGATGTCGACATGATGTCCTTCACCGGTTCGACCCGCGCCGGCATCCTCGTCGCCAAGGCGGCGGCCGACACGGTCAAGCGCGTGCACCAGGAACTGGGCGGCAAGTCGGCCAACATCCTGTTCCCGGATGTCGATCTGGAGCGAGCCGTCACCAAGGGCGTCGCCGGCTGCTTTGGCAACAGCGGCCAGTCCTGCAACGCGCCGACCCGCATGTTCGTGCCGCGCGACCGTCACGATGAGGCGGCCGGTTACGCCAAGAAGGCGGCGGAGAAATTCACCGTCGGCCCGGCCGACGCGCCCACCTCGAAGCTCGGCCCGGTGGTCAGCCAGATCCAGTTCGACAAGATCCAGGACCTGATCCAGAGCGGCATCGACGAGGGCGCCACGCTGGTCGCCGGCGGCCCCGGCCGCCCGGCCGAGCTCAATCGCGGCTACTACGTCCGCCCGACCGTCTTCGCCAACGTCACTCATGACATGCGCATCGCCAGGGAGGAGATCTTCGGCCCAGTGCTGTCGATCATGCCGTACGACACGGTCGAGCAGGCGGTCGAGCAGGCCAACGATACGGTCTATGGCCTGGCCTCCTACATCCAGGCCAAGGACATCGAGAAGGCGCGCGACGTGGCTGCCCGCATGCGCTCCGGCAACGTCTACATCAACTACCCGACCTGGGACGCCGGCCTGCCCTTTGGCGGCTACAAGCAGTCCGGCAACGGCCGCGAATATGCCGAATACGGCCTGGAGGATTTCCTCGAGATCAAGGGCATCGCGGGGTATGAGGCGGCGGAGTAGGGAGCCCGGGTTCACAACCGGAAGAGTGTCCAGGGCGACCGGCAGCCGCTACCCACCTCGAAACGCAAAAGGCCTCGCCGGCGAGATGCCCGCGAGGCCTTTTTCGAGCGCGACTTGCCGATTAGCGGCGGTCGCCGCGGCTGTCGTGGTGGCCGCCGTTGTTGGCGGCGCCAAGGCACATGCCATAGTAATCGTCATGATTGCTGCACGAATTGATGGTCGTCTGCTGGGCATAGGCCGAAGTTGCCAGGCCGGTAACAGCAACAACTGCGAAAACTGCATTGCGAAGGATCTTGGTCATCTCGATTTTCCTTTGTTTAAACTCCGGACGAGCCGGTCGATGACGGTTTTCCTGCGATTGCGTTTCGGTTTAATGGCGCTTGAGCGCGTATTTCGTTTCGAAATGGAAACTGTCCATCCCTGCAGCGGCCCAAGCCGGCCGGCACTCTGCAGGCAACGATAAACTCGTTTGCATGCAAATGTTACGCGCCGGGCGTTTCCGTGCAATGCGACGGAAACATTGATCGATCATTTAGACCGCCATCATGAAGGCGACGGGGATTGTCTCCGCCATAGCCTTGGCGAAACAGGGATAGGTCTATGTCGATATTGAAGACGTTGAATCGCATGGGTATGGCCTTGAAATACGCCCAGGACGGCCACAGGACGGCGGGGATGCTGAACGGGCTGCCGCCCGGCGCGCGTATGGATGTTGGTTTCCCTGTGATGCCGATAACCAGGCATCTGTCGCCGAACATCTGGGACGATCTGAGATAACCGTCGCCAGGAAGCTTTGATCGTCGAAGTGCCCGGGTGGCAATCATCACCTTGCGAGCTTCGGGCAATACGCCGTAACCACGCTTCTCGGCGCCTTCCAAGCTCGTCACGAGCGTATCGACGTCTGCGGTTTACCCGCGGCCCGCCTCGATGATACCGACCATCGCCCGGGTAAATTCAACCATACTGTTTGCCGTGATGGCTGCATTGTCGGGAGATTGCCCGATATGCTCGGCGGCTCCGCAACATGATCGTCGGATGCTGTCGTAGTAGGGATCTCTCTCATCGTCCGGCATCGTCGCCAAATTCAGGGCACGGCGGTGGATCATGCGCAACAGCTGCGCCAATGCTGTTTCGACACTCATGCGTTTGCTCCGCATCGGTCGAGCGTCTCGGCACACTGAGTGCCGGATCGTCGATCGGGGACATTCCCGATTCGAGCAGGCTGCGCCGTAGCTATTAATATATAGTTGACTGCTAATATAACGGGAAAACCAACCGGAGTTCAGCCGACATCGATACCCGTTGCGATGAACTCACGGTTCAAGTTTGGGAATGCGCGGAGAAAACTTTGGCTGGGGAACCTGGATTCGAACCAGGACTAACGGAGTCAGAG
>NZ_RZSB01000580.1:0-3872 GCF_004023285.1 Mesorhizobium sp. M2A.F.Ca.ET.067.02.1.1 | reverse complement strand
GTTCACCGGTGGGAAGGGACCGGGCCATGCCACGGCCTGTCCGAAAGGACGACCACGATCCACTCGGTCTCCTTCCCACCTCAACCATACACCAGAACCAACACACAGGATTCTAGGGTCTGCGCGCCGCTTCGCGTCGCTCCGCCCTAGAATGACGAAGTTAGGGCAGGGCGCGCCACCTCTACTTCCCCGCCGTGCTCACCGTTTCCAGGGTCTTCGGCGTGGCCAGCCGGCCATGGCCCGAGACGGCACTGCCGGCTTCCGGCGCCAGCCGCATGAAGGTGATCGATGCCGCGGCGGACACTGCCGCCACGATGAAGAAGGCGATGTGGAAATCGCCGAGCGTCAGCGCCCCGCCATGGATCGAGGTCGAGACTTCGAGGATGCCGCCTGCCAGCGCCACGCCGAGCGCGATCGACAATTGCTGGAAGACCGCGGTGATCGGCGTCGCCTTGCTGGTGTCGGCGGCCGTGATCTCGGCATAGGAGAGCGCGTTGACGCCGGTGAAGAACATCGAGCGGATGAAGCCGCCAACCAGAAGGATCGCCAGCATCAGCACATAGGGCGTCTGCGGCGTGAACAGGCCGTAGATGGCGATCGAGGCGGCCGCGACCAGCGAGCCCCAGATCAGCACCCGCCGGAAGCCGGCAATGCGGAAAAGCAGCGCGGTGACGAACTTCATGCCGATGGCGCCGATCGCCGAAACGAAGGTGATCATGCCCGACTGGAAGGGCGTCAACCCGAAACCGATCTGGAACATCAGCGGCAGAAGGAACGGCACCGCGCCGATGCCGATGCGAAACAGCGAGCCGCCGAGCACGGAGGACCGGAAGACCTGGTTGCGGAACAACTCCAATGCCAGCAGCGGGTTCTTCGCGCGGCGGGCGTGGATGAGATAGAGCACGCCGGAGATCAACCCGACCGCCACCGTGATGAAGCCGGCCATCGGCGGCAGCGCCGGCAGGCTGACGACGGAAAGGCCGAAAACGACCCCGGACGCTGCGAGACCGCTGAGCACAAATCCAGGGAAGTCGAGCGGCGGCGTCTCGGCCGGCGCGGTTTCCGGCAGATAGCGCGTGGCGAGCCAGATGCCCAGCAGCCCGATCGGCACGTTGATCAGAAAAATCCAGTGCCAGGTCAGATAGGTGGTGATGAAGCCGCCGATCGGCGGGCCGACCAGCGGTCCGACCAGCGCCGGCACGGTCAGCCAGGACATTGCCGCGACCAGCTCGCTTTTCGGCGTGGCGCGCACCAGCACGAGGCGGCCGACCGGCGTCATCATCGCGCCGCCTATGCCTTGCAGGAAGCGCGACACCACGAAAGCCGGCAGCGCATTGGAAAAGGCGCAAGCGACCGAGCCAGCGATGAACACGCCGATCGCGGCTCGGAACACGGTCTTTGCCCCGAACCGGTCCGCCATCCAGCCACTGATCGGAATGAAGATCGCCAGCGACACCAGATAGGCCGTCAGCGCCAGCTTCAGCGCGATCGGGCTGGTGTGGATGTCGACGGCGATCGCTGGCAGCGACGTCGCGATCACGGTCGAATCCATGTTCTCCATGAAAAGAGCGACCGCCAGGATGAGCGGGATGGTACGGTTCAAGGGGAAACGCCCTGATTTGTCTTTGCGATTCTAGGCCCGGCTTGGGGGCGAACCGGCTACGACGGGCGGGTATCACGCCTTCGCCCGCATGTCGCATTAAATTGCTGTCACTTTTGCGCGAACGCACGGCTGGTGGCCTCATGTCATAGTTTTGAGGTCAGTCGAGCCTATCAACGTTTCCAACGTCTTCGATGTGCAGGCTGCTCGACAAATCTCGGCTCGACAACCTTCAAAGGCAAGAGCCAAATACAATAAGCGGTTTGCAAAGCAGGGGGCGGAAATGGACACCGAAAACGCAAATTTGACGGCCGAACAAGCCAGGCTCAACAAGATGCTAACGCGGGGCGTTGTGTTTTCTATTGTCTGGCTCGCCGGTTTTGGGTCTTCTTATGCGCTTTACCAAGGGCTTCTGGCACGACGGATGTTAAAGCTGAATCCCATGCTTCGGGGGAATGGGCTCGCCTGGTGGTGCATCATCGCGGGAGGGCTTGGGGCCGCGGTCCTATGCGTGACAGTGGGCATCGGCATTTTCAACGCCGTGGCGGAACGCTAATCAGTGGCGACATCCAGACGCATTCAGCGAAGAAGGCGTCGAAATGGATGAGGTTGTTTCGTCAACGGACGTCAAACGCAGATCTCCAAGATCCTGCGCGGCGTCCTGAGCGGACGAAGCTGTGTTGTGATGAGCCGAGGCGTGCGGTAGCCCGGATCATTCCGTCGGCAACCCCCGAGCGCCACTGTCGTGCCGCGCTGCTGTCCCGGCTTCAGCAGCAGCCTATTGTCAACGCCGCAAGCCTTACCCGCGAGGATGTCTACCGGGACGAGTGGTGAAAGCCGGTGGGCCGTATAACAGCTACTTGAAGCGCCGCGCAACGACCGGCTTTCCTTCCGCCCCAGGACGTGTTACCAGCCAGCGCCAATCCTGAAAGGGAAGATGAGAGTCGGCGCTGGCCAATCGGCCCAGCGCCTTTTCCGCATTCAAAAGGACTGGCCATGGGAAAAATCATCGAAACGTCCACCGGCGCCCTGGCGCTGACCTTCGACGACGTGCTCTTGCAGCCCGGCCACTCCGAGGTCATGCCGGGCGAAACCGACATCCGCACCCGCATCGCCGGCGATATCGATCTCAACGTGCCGATCCTGTCGGCGGCCATGGACACCGTCACGGAGGCGCGGCTGGCGATCGCCATGGCGCAGGCCGGCGGCATCGGCGTCATCCACCGCAACCTGACCCCGGCCGAGCAGGCCGAGCAGGTCCGGCAGGTCAAGAAATTCGAATCCGGCATGGTGGTGAACCCGGTCACTATCGGTCCGGACGCCACGCTTGCCGACGCGCTGGCGCTGATGCGCTCCAACAGCATTTCCGGCATTCCCGTGGTGGAGAATGGCGGCACCGGCGGCCACACGGTCGGCCGCCTGGTCGGCATCCTCACCAACCGCGACGTGCGTTTCGCCTCCGATCCGGCGCAGAAGGTTTACGAGCTGATGACCCGTGAGAACCTGATCACGGTCAAGGAGAATGTCGACCAGGACGAGGCCAAGCGGCTGCTACACAAGCACCGCATCGAGAAGCTGGTGGTGGTCGACAGGAACGGCAATTGCGTCGGCCTGATCACCGTCAAGGACATCGAGAAGTCGCAGCTCAATCCGCATGCCACAAAGGACGCACAAGGGAGGCTGCGCGCCGCCGCCGCCACCAGCGTCGGCGATGACGGCTTCGAGCGCGCCGAGCGCCTGATCGACGCCGGCGTCGACCTGCTTGTCATCGACACAGCGCACGGTCATTCGCAGCGCGTGCTGGATGCGGTGGCGCGGGCCAAGAAGCTCTCCAACTCCGTGCGCATCCTGGCCGGCAACGTCGCAACCGCCGATGGCACGCAGGCGCTGATCGACGCCGGCGCCGATGCGGTCAAGGTTGGCATCGGCCCGGGCTCGATCTGCACCACGCGAATCGTTGCCGGTGTCGGCGTCCCGCAATTGTCGGCGATCATGTCGGCGGTCGAGACGGCCAGCAAGGCCGGCGTCAGCGTCATTGCCGATGGCGGCATCAAATATTCGGGCGATCTCGCCAAGGCGCTCGCGGCAGGCGCGAGCGCGGCCATGATCGGTTCGCTGCTCGCCGGCACGGACGAGAGCCCGGGCGAGGTCTATCTGCACCAGGGCCGCTCCTTCAAGGCTTACCGCGGCATGGGCTCGGTCGGCGCCATGGCGCGCGGCTCGGCCGATCGACCGGGCCTCGGCATCGCCCTGATCGATCTCGACGCTGTCT
>NZ_RZSB01000057.1:0-15118 GCF_004023285.1 Mesorhizobium sp. M2A.F.Ca.ET.067.02.1.1 | reverse complement strand
ACAGTGGCGATTGCCGCCGACGACCAGCTGACGCTGCCGACCATGGAGCGCAAGGGCAAGGTTTCGGCCGCCCAGATATCGACGCGCAAGAAGACGATCTACGCCCGTTCGCTGACCCAGGACGCCTATATGCGGGCGCTGGAGCGCTCCGAAATGGTCTTCGGCATCGGCCCGGCAGGCACCGGCAAGACCTACCTGGCGGTCGCGCATGCGGCGATGCTCTTGGAGCGCGGCATGGTCGAGCGCATCGTGCTGTCGCGCCCCGCGGTCGAGGCCGGCGAGCGGCTGGGCTTCCTGCCCGGCGACATGAAGGAGAAGGTGGACCCCTATCTGCGGCCGCTCTACGACGCGCTCTACGACATGATGCCGGCCGACAAGGTCGAGCGGGCGATCGCGGCCGAGGTGATCGAGATCGCGCCGCTGGCCTTCATGCGTGGCCGCACGCTGGCGCATGCGGCGGTAATCCTTGACGAGGCGCAGAACACCACGCAGATGCAGATGAAGATGTTCCTGACCCGTCTCGGCGAGAACTCGCGCATGATCGTCACCGGCGACCCGACCCAGATCGACCTGCCGCCCAACACCAAGTCGGGGCTGGTCGAGGCGCTGCGCATCCTCGACGGCGTGCCTGGCATCGTCACCGTCCGCTTCAACGAAGGCGACGTGGTGCGCCACCCGCTGGTTGCCGAGATCGTCAAGGCCTATGACCGCGACGGCAAGCTGGCGCGGGGCCTGGGCGCCGAAAGCTGATCAAAAGGCTATATGGCTGACAATCCAGCATTAAGCGGCGAGACGCCGGTCAATATCGATATTTTCGTCGAGGCCGGCAATTGGCCTGCCGAAGCCGAGCTGACGCGCCTGGTCGATCGCGCCGTTGCGGCCGCCTTTGCCGAAACCGGGGCGACCGGCGTCTCCGAACTCAGCGTCGTCTTTTCCGACGATGCTCACATCCGGACGCTCAACGCCGAGTGGCGCGGCAAGGACAAGCCAACCAACGTCTTGTCTTTTCCGGCTTTTCCGTTTCCGAAAGGCGGCAAGCTGCCGCCGATGCTGGGCGACATCGTGCTGGCTTCCGAGACGGTGGCGCGCGAGGCCGCACTGGAAGACAAGCCACTTGAGAACCATATCACCCATCTCGTCATCCATGGCCTGCTGCACTTGCTGGGTCATGATCACGAGACCGACGCCGAGGCCGAGGAGATGGAAGCGTTCGAGCGCGCCGCGCTTGCGAGGCTTGCCATTCCCGATCCCTACGCGTAACAAAAAAGCTCAATTGACCTGATGGCGATGAACGACACACCAGAAACTGCCGCCCGCCCGGACGCCGGCAGTGCTGCCAAGCCTTCCGAAAAGACGGAAGAGGGCTCGAGTCCGAGTATTCCCACCGGCAGCGCGGCCGTCGAGCCGACGCATGCCGGTCCTTCGCTCTTCGACCGCGTCCTCGGCCTGTTCCGGCACCGCAACGGCACCAGCCTGCGCGAGGAGATCGCCGGCGCGCTTGCCGAAACGACGACCGATGCGGAATCCTTCTCGCCCGGCGAACGCGCCATGCTCAACAACATCCTGCGCCTGCGCGAAGTGCGGGTCGAGGACGTCATGGTGCCGCGCGCCGATATCGAGGCGGTCGAGATCAACACCACGCTTGGCGACCTGCTCGGCCTTTTCGAGCAGTCCGGCCATTCGCGCATGCCGGTCTATTCCGAGACGTTGGACGATCCGCGCGGCATGGTCCACATTCGCGATGTGCTCGCCCACATTACCAAGGTCGCCCGCGTCAAGAAGGGCCGCACCAGGGCGAAGGCGCCGGTGACGACGGCGCTCGACCTTGCGCAGGTCGATCTCGCGCGCACCATCGGCGAGCTCAATCTGATCCGCCAGGTGCTGTTTGTGCCGCCTTCGATGCTGGCCTCCGACCTCATGGGCCGCATGCAGACGACGCGCACGCAGATGGCCCTGGTCATCGACGAATATGGCGGCACCGACGGCCTCGCCTCGCTGGAAGACATTGTCGAGATGGTGGTCGGCGACATCGAGGACGAGCACGACGACGACGAGCCGATGATCACGCAGACCGGCGACGGCGTCTTTGTCGTCGATGGCAAGGCCGAGATCGACGAGGTCGCCAAGATGATCGGCGAGGATTTCGCCGCCGGCGAGCATGGCGAATATGTCGACACGATCGGCGGCATGATCTTCAACACGCTCGGCCGGGTCCCGGCCAGGGGCGAAGTCGTGCAAGCCATTCCCGGCTTCGAGTTCCACGTGCTCGACGCCGACCCGCGCCGCGTCAAGCGCGTGCGCATCGTGCAGAGCCCGAAGGGCGAGCGGCAGCGCCGCCGCGCCGCCCGCACCGAGCAGGCCTGACGCCCTGAGCAATTCCAGGAAAAGTGCGTAGCGGTTTTCCGTCCGGAATTGCGAAAAAGAACGTGGAGCGGCATGCCGACCGACGATCCGTTCAAGCATGCGGTCCTGGGCTCAGGCGTCTTCTGCCGCGATCCGCGCGCGGCTTTGTCCTTTCTGCAAGCGGCCTTTGGTTTTGAGCCGAGCATGCTGGTGAGCGATCCCGACGGTCGGCTCGTGCAGCTTCGGCGACGGCTATATCATCGTCGATTCCGAATGGGATGAGCGTATCGCCAGTCCCGCCTCCGTCGGCGGCAAGAACACGCAAGCCGTCTATGTCCGTCTGCAGCAGGATATCGACGCTCATTGCGAGAAAGCGCGCGCGGCGGGCGCGGAGATAGTCGAGGAGCCCGCGGATCATTTCTACGGCGAGCGCCAATATCGCGCCCGCGACCCCGAAGGCCATGTCTGGACATTCACCCGAACCATACGCGTCGTGCCGAAGGACGAGGCCGAGCGACTGAGCGGCCTGCGGATCGAGGGCTGGCACAGATAGCGCTACGGTGTATCAGGCGGCGCTTATCTGGGTTTGGATCGCGCGGCGTGGCCTGTTAAACCTCTAACTCCCTGATTCGCGCGACTTGGGAAGCTGGATGCAGCGCTTTGCCGGCCGGATAATTCTGCTGTGGGGGTGGCGGCGGGCGCTGGTGGCCTTTGCCGCCGGAGCGCTGGCGGTGCTTGCCCAGGCGCCTTACGATTTCTTCGCGGTCTGCTTCGTCTCGTTCCCGGTTCTGGTCTGGCTGCTCGACGGCGCCACCGGCGAGGCTTCCGATGGCTGGTTCAGGCGCCTGCGGCCGGCTTTCGCTACCGGGTGGTGGTTCGGCTTCGGCTACTTCCTCGCCGGCCTGTGGTGGATCGGCCAGGCATTGCTGGTCGAGGCCGACAGCTTCGCCTGGGCTTTGCCCTTCGCCGTCGTCGGCATCCCCTTTGCGCTCGCCTTCTTCTATGGCTTCGCCACCGTGGTGGCGCGGCTGTTCTGGAGCAGCGACATCGGCCGCATCGCCGCGCTTGCCTTCGGGTTCAGCCTTGCTGAATGGCTGCGCGATTTCCTCTTCACCGGCTTTCCCTGGAACGCCGTCGGATACGCGGCGATGCCGGTGCCGCTGCTGATGCAGAGCGTGTCGGTGACCGGCATGATCGGCATGAACGCGCTCGCCGTCTTCGTGTTTTCGCTGCCCGCGCTCGTCGCGGCGCGCCGGCATCTGAGGCTGGGCCTTGCCCTGTTCGTCATCCTCGTCGCCGGCCATATCGGCTTCGGTTATGCCAGGCTCGCGGCCCCGGTCGAGCCGGCCCGCTCGATCGATGTTCGCATCGTCCAGCCGTCGGTCGATCTCAGCGAAAAGTGGGACGCCTCGGTGCGCGACCGCATCTTCGCAACTTTACTGGGGATATCGGGGAAAGCGCCGGAAGAAGGCCATGCCAAGCCGCAGCTTATTTTGTGGCCGGAAACATCGGTGCCCTTCCTGTTCACCGTGCGTCCGGACGCGCTGACGGCTCTGGGCGACATGCTGGCCGAGGGCCAGATGCTGATTGCCGGCGTCGTGCGCGAGGAAGGCGGATCGGCGAGCGCCGGCAGCCGCTATTACAATTCCGTGGTGGCGATCAACGACAAGGGCGAGATCGTGGACGCCGTCGACAAGGTGCATCTGGTGCCCTTCGGCGAATACCTGCCCTTCGCCGATCTTTTCCAACGCTTCGGCATAGGCCAGCTCGTTGCCGGACCGATGAATTTCGCCGCCGGCAACGAGCGGCATCCGATCAGTCTGCCGGGCGGCCTGCATGCCGCGCCGTTCATCTGCTACGAGGTGATCTTTCCCGATCTCGTCGCCGTCGACGCTGCGTCATCTGACGTCATTGTGAACGTCACCAACGACGCCTGGTTTGGCGACACGCCAGGCCCGTATCAGCATTTCAGGCAGGCGCAGATTCGCGCGGTGGAGAATGGATTGCCGCTGCTGCGCGCGGCCAACAACGGCATCTCCGCGGTTGTCGATTCGCGCGGGCGCATCATCGATGCGCTTGCCGTCAACGCGCGCGGCGCCATCGACGCGCATGTGCCGGTTTCTGGGCGCGCCCTCCTGTCTCCCGAACAGCGGCATTTTAACGGATTGCTGATCATGTTGCTGTTTGCGCTGATGGCCTTCACCTTGAATGTAAGGCAGCGGCTACGGGTGAATTGACAGTCGGCACATTAGAAACTCATACTGTAACGCCTGAAATTTTTCGAAGTCGGTTGGAGGGTTCTGTTGGGGCAGGTGGCTCCGGCTTCATATGGGCGGAACAAAATAGAAAAAGCCGGAAAAATTCGGCGAGGAAAAAATGACAGAAGAGAACAAGAAGAAGCCGAATCCGATCGACATTCATGTCGGGAGTCGCATCCGGCTGCGTCGCAATATGCTTGGAATGAGCCAGGAAAAGCTGGGTGAAAATCTCGGCATCACCTTTCAGCAGATCCAGAAGTATGAGAAGGGCACGAACAGGGTTGGCGCCAGCCGTCTGCAGGCGATCGCCTCCATCCTGAGCGTTCCCGTCGCCTTCTTTTTCGAGGATGCCCCGGGCGAGGAGACCGGTGGCGGCAATCGGGGATTTGCCGAAGACTCCTCGATGGCCTTCGCCATCGAATTCTGCGGTAGTCCCGAAGGGCTTCAGCTTAACCGGGCTTTTGTCAAGATCGGCGACGTGAAGGTGCGCCGCCGCATCATCGATCTGGTGAAGGCGCTCTCCGCCGAGGACGCCGATTGATTTTTACCTATGCCGCCGGCGGCCCCCCGCCGCTGGTGGCATAGCCGGCTTGCCTACATTCATGCCAGATCCGTCGCGCCGCTTGACGAGCGGCGCCCGGCACCGCTAACACGTGGCGCGCCAAAAATCGGCAACCTGCCGATTTTTTTTTCAAGAGGGGACACCCGTGACGCGGCAGAATTATCTCTTCACCTCGGAATCCGTCTCCGAGGGTCATCCCGACAAAGTTTGTGACCGCATCTCCGACGAAATCGTCGATCTGGTCTATCGCGAAGCCAAGAAGACAGGCATGGATCCGTGGAAGGTCCGCGTCGCCTGCGAAACGCTGGCCACCACCAACCGCGTCGTCATCGCCGGCGAGGTCCGTGTCCCCGACACGCTTTTGAAGAAGGACAAGGCGGGCAACGTCCTCAAGGATGCGTCCGGCCACCCCGTGGTCAACCCGGCCAAGTTCAAGTCGGTCGCCCGCAAGGCTATCAGAGAGATCGGCTACGAGCAGTCCGGCTTCCACTGGAAGACCGCCAAGATCGACGTGCTGCTGCACGGCCAGTCGCCCGACATCGGCCAGGGCGTCGACAACGCCGCCGACCGCCAGGGCGAGGAAGGTGCCGGCGACCAGGGCATCATGTTCGGTTACGCCTGCCGCGAGACGCCCGACCTGATGCCGGCGCCGATCTATTACAGCCACAAGATTCTCGAATTGCTTGCCGCCGCGCGCCATGAAGGCAATGGCGAGGCCGGCAAGCTCGGCCCGGACGCCAAGAGCCAGGTCACCGTGCGCTATGCCGACGGCAAGGCGGCGGAAGTCACGCAGATCGTGCTCTCCACCCAGCATCTCGATGCCAGCTGGGACTCCAAGAAGGTCCGCAAGGTCGTCGAGCCCTATATCCGCGAGGCGCTTGGCGACCTGAAGATCGCCGAGGACTGCAACTGGTACATCAACCCGACCGGCAAGTTCGTCATCGGCGGGCCTGACGGCGATGCCGGCCTCACCGGCCGCAAGATCATCGTCGACACCTATGGCGGCGCGGCACCGCACGGTGGCGGCGCCTTCTCGGGCAAGGACACCACCAAGGTCGACCGTTCGGCCGCCTATGCGGCGCGCTACCTTGCCAAGAACGTGGTGGCGGCCAAGCTCGCCGACCGCTGCACCATCCAGCTCTCCTACGCCATCGGCGTCGCCCAGCCGCTGTCGGTCTATGTCGACCTGCACGGCACCGGCAAGGTCGAGGAATCGAAGCTCGAGGAGGCGCTGCGCAAGGTGATGGACCTGTCGCCGTCGGGCATCCGCCGTCATCTCGACCTCAACAAGCCGATCTACGCAAAAACCTCGTCCTACGGCCATTTCGGCCGCAAGGCCGGTCGCGACGGTTCCTTCTCCTGGGAGAAGACCGATCTCGCCAAGGCGCTCAAGGACGCCGTCGCCGCCTGACGCCAGCGAACGCAAAGGATAGACCGAGCCGGGCGACCGAAGGATTCTTCGGTCGCCGGCACGGCAAGACCATACGCCCGCAGCAGGCGATCGCCCTCGAAAGCGGCCTGCGCGAATACCGGCTCGACCTGACGGCGCAAGCGCCGGCTGACCTCAGCACCTTGTTCAAGGCGGAGGTTTCGGCACTTCAGCTGGAGATCGGCTTTGGCGGCGGCGAGCATCTTCTGCACCGCGCCAAGGAAGCGCAGGGGACCGGCTTCATTGGCGTCGAGCCCTTCGTCAACGGCATGGCCAAGATGATGACGGCGCTTGCCAAGAACCCGCTTGGCAATCTCAGGGTCTATGACGACGACGCCACGCGCCTGCTCGATTGGCTGCCGTCGGGCTCGCTCGACGGCATCGACCTGCTCTATCCCGATCCGTGGCCGAAGAAGAAGCACTGGAAGCGCCGCTTCGTCGGTGCCGCCAATCTCGGCCGCTTTGCCCGCGTCCTGAAGCCGGGCGGCAGGTTCCGCTTCGCCTCCGATATCGACAGCTATGTGAACTGGACTCTGCTTGCCTGCCGCGCTCACGGCGGCTTCGCATGGCAGGCTGGAGAGGCTGCGGATTGGCATCAGCCCTATGAAGGTTGGCCCGGCACGCGTTACGAGGCCAAGGCCATCCGCGAAGGACGGCGGCCGGCTTATCTGACCTTTATCCGGAAATAGGTAGCCCGAGTCTCTGTATTGCATTTAGCGCTACAGGCTGCTGCATTGCCGATAAGGAGACAGCTATGGCCGCCCCGATCGAACGCAAGGAATACCGGATCTTGATGCGCCTGCCGGAAGCGGATGCGGCGATGATCGATCGCGCCGCCGGTCTCCGCGGCCGCTCCCGCGCGGATTTCGTGCGCGATGCCGCCGTGCGCGCGGCCGAGGATGTGCTGATGGACAACCGCCTTGTCCGCATGAGCCCGGAAGGGTTCGCTGCGTTCATGGAAGTCCTGTCGGCTCCGGCTGCTCCGTTTCCTGATATGGTGGAACTGGCGAAGCGGCCCGCTCCCTGGTAAGCTGGTTATACCACGAAGCGCTGACCAGTGGCTTTGTTGGTTCCCAAACCGCTTACCGCAGTTCCACGCCGTGTCCGGATTTTCCGCTGGGGAGCCTCCATTGACGAACCATCCTGGTTCCACCACATTCATTGTGAACCAGAATGGAGACGGGATGATGAGCGCCTTCACCGTACGGCTTCCCGATGAGACCGTGGCCAAGCTCGACCAATTGGCCGAAAAGGTGGATCGCTCACGCTCCTACGTGGCGGCCCAAGCGATCGAAGACTATGTCGCCAGGGAAGAATGGCAACTTGCCGAGATCGAGGCCGGCCTCGAGGAAGCTGATCGAGGGGAATTTGCAAGTGAGAAGGATCTGGCCGGCGTCATAGCGAAATACGTCAAGCCGGCCTCCGGGGGATGAAGCGGATCCGCTGGACAGAGCGCGCCGTGCGCCGTCTCGACCAGATTGGCGGTTTCATCGAAAAGGACAATCCAACAGCCGCGGCACGGGTCGTTGCCCGCATTGTTTCTGTCGTGGACAATCTTGCCGAACATCCGGCGATGGGCCGCGTCGGGCGGGTGAAAGGGACACGAGAGCTGGTCTTGGCCGATATCCCGTACATAATTCCCTACCGTGTTGTCGGCGGCGAGATCGAGATACTCACCGTGATGCATGCAGCCCAGCGATGGCCACGCCAGCTGTAGATGCCGCTAGCCTTTTGCCTGCAGGCTTGAAACACCGGCGCCAATCGTCTATATCAGCCTCAAATTCTTGGTCGGTATGACGAAGAGTGGGTCCACCCGGTCCCGCTCTTTTTTATTACCTGCCGGCCGGAAGCCAAAAGCGACAGGGATCCGATGACTGCAGCGGCAAGCGAGGCCGACGACCGTATCATCCGCGAAAGCGGCATCGATGCGCGCATTGCGCTGATCGTGCAGCCGGTGCTCAAGGCCATCGGCTTTCGTCTCGTGCGGGTGCAGTTGACCGGTCAGAACGGGCTGACGCTGCAGATCATGGCCGAGCGCGAGGACGGCACGATGACCGTCGAGGATTGCGAAGAGGTCAGCCGCGCGGTGTCGCCGGCCCTCGATGTCGAGGATCCGATCGAAAAGGCGTATCATCTCGAAGTGTCCTCGCCGGGTATCGACCGGCCGCTGGTGCGCAAGTCGGATTTCACCACCTGGACCGGTCACCTGGTCAAGCTGGAGACGTCCGTCCTCGTCGGCGACCGCAAGCGCTTCAAGGGCAAGATCGCCGAGGCCGACGCCGATGGCATCCTTATCGAGCGCGACAAGGCGGCCTATGGCGAGGAGCCGACGGTGCGCGTGCCTTATGACGCGATCGCCGAGGCCCGGCTGGTGCTGACCGACGATCTCATCCGCGATGCCCTGTCGAAGGACAACCGGGCGCGCAAGGAAGCAAGGAAACGCCGCGGCGAAGCGGAAGACGCCGCCGAGGAAAACGAAACCGAACAGGAAAGTTGATAGCGCCGCCGGGCCGCGTGTCCGAGGCGAAATCGGGAGAAAGACAATGGTTGTAAGCGCCAATAGGCTTGAACTGCTGCAGATCGCCGACGCGGTCGCGCGTGAAAAGTCGATCGACAAGTCGATCGTCATCGCCGCCATGGCCGATGCGATCCAGAAGGCGGCGCGCTCGCGCTACGGCCAGGAGACCAACATCCGCGCTGACATCAACCCGAACACCGGTGAGATGAAGCTGCAGCGGCTAATGGAAGTGGTCGATAAGGTTGAGGACTACGCCACGCAGATCGCGCTTTCCACGGCGCGCGAGCGCAACCCCGACGCCCAACTCGGCGACTTCATCGCCGAGCAGCTGCCGCCGATGGATTTCGGCCGTATCGCCGCCCAATCGGCCAAGCAGGTCATCGTGCAGAAGGTGCGCGAGGCCGAACGCGATCGCCAGTATGACGAATACAAGGATCGCATCGGCGAGATCGTCAACGGCACCGTCAAGCGCGTCGAATATGGCAACGTCATCGTCGATCTCGGCCGCGGCGAGGCGATCATCCGCCGCGACGAGCTGATCCCACGCGAGAACTATAAGTATGGCGACCGCGTCCGCGCCTATGTCTACGACGTGCGCCGCGAGCAGCGCGGCCCGCAGATCTTCCTGTCGCGCACCCATCCGCAATTCATGGCCAAGCTCTTCACCATGGAAGTGCCGGAAATCTACGACGGCATCATCGAGATCAAGTCGGTCGCTCGCGACCCCGGCTCGCGCGCCAAGATCGCCGTCATCTCACGCGATTCCTCGATCGATCCGGTCGGCGCCTGCGTCGGTATGCGCGGCAGCCGCGTCCAGGCGGTGGTCGGCGAATTGCAGGGAGAGAAGATCGACATCATTCCGTGGTCGCCTTCGGCCGCTTCCTTCATCGTCAACGCGCTGCAGCCGGCCGAGGTCGCCAAGGTGGTGCTCGACGAGGATGCCGAGCGCATCGAGGTGGTGGTGCCGGACGACCAGCTCTCGCTGGCCATCGGCCGCCGCGGCCAGAACGTCCGCCTGGCCTCGCAGCTCACCGGCTGGGATATCGACATCCTGACCGAGCAGGAAGAGAGCGAGCGCCGCCAGAAGGAATTCGTCGAGCGTTCGGCACTGTTCATGGAGGCCCTCGATGTCGACGAGATGGTCGGCCAGGTGCTTGCCTCCGAAGGCTTCACCAGCGTCGAGGAAGTCGCCTATGTCGACTCGGGCGAAATCTCCTCCATCGACGGCTTCGACGAGGACACCGCTTCGGAAATCCAGACCCGCGCCCGCGAATATCTGGAGAAGATCGAGGCCGAGCATGACGAAAAGCGCAAGGCGCTGGGCGTCAAGGACGAGCTGCGCGAGATCCCCGGCGTCACCACCGCCATGATGGTGACGCTCGGCGAGGACGGCGTGAAGACGATCGAGGACTTCGCCGGCTATGCCGCGGACGACCTGACCGGCTGGAAGGAACGCAAGGACGGCGAGACCAAGGTCTATCCGGGCGTGCTCGCCAGCCACGGCGTGTCGCGCGCCGATGCCGAGCAGATGGTTCTGGCTGCGCGCCTCAAGGCCGGCTGGATCACCGAGGGCTGGTGGCACATCGAAGGATCGACCTGCAAGACGCTGATCGAGGGTCCGCTGTCATCAAGGTTTTACTATCTTTATGCAGAAGACGCCGAGCGTGGCGGGCGCTGGGATGGCCCGATCAACATGTGCGTCGCCGAAAAAGAGTTCAAGATCGCCGGCGTGAATGATTGCGTCGCTCGGGGCTTCCAACGCGCCGGATTCCAAGAATATGACACGGGCGAGCAGGCCAGCTGGATGGTCCAGCTGACCGACGAGCCCGCAACGGGAGGCGCGCCAGCGACCCCCGCTCCGGGAACAAACAGTCAATGAGACGCAACCGCAAGGTCAAGATCCTCGCCACCATCGGTCCGGCTTCCTCCTCCGAGGAAATGCTGAAGAAGCTCTTCGAAGCGGGCGCCGATGTCTTCCGCATCAATATGAGCCATACCGACCACGAGTTGATGCGCACGCTGGTCGGGCGCATCCGCGCCGTCGAGGCCGCCGTAGGCCGGCCGATCGGCATCCTCGCCGATTTGCAGGGTCCGAAGCTCAGGGTGGGCAAGTTCTCCAACGGCAAGGAAGCGCTGACTGTCGGCCAGACCTTTACGCTCGACGACAATCCCGAGCCCGGCACGTCGAAGCGCGTGTACCTGCCGCATCCCGAAATCCTGAGCTCGGTCGAGGCCGGTCACAGACTTTTGATCGATGACGGCAAGCTGGAGCTGAAGGCGGTGAAGGCCGACGGCAAGTCGATCACCTGCACCGTCGTTGCCGGTAGCGGAATCTCCGACAAGAAGGGCGTCAGCCTGCCCGACACCGACCTGCCGGTCGGCGCGCTGACCGACAAGGACCGCGCCGATCTCGACGCGGTGCTTGCCACGGGCGTCGACTGGGTGGCGCTGTCCTTCGTGCAGCGGCCGGAGGATCTGGCGGAAGCGCGCAAGATCGCGCGCGGGCGGGCGCTGATCATGGCCAAGATCGAGAAGCCGCAGGCGGTGGCCAGGCTTCCCGAAATCATCGATCTCTCCGATGCGCTGATGGTCGCCCGCGGCGATCTCGGCGTCGAGATGCCGATCGAAGCCGTGCCCGGCATTCAGAAGCAGATCACGCGCGCCGCGCGCCGCGCCGGCAAGCCGGTGGTGATTGCCACACAGATGCTGGAATCGATGATCACCGCGCCGGTGCCGACCCGCGCCGAGGTCTCCGACGTGTCGATCGCCGTGTTCGAGGGCGCCGACGCGATCATGCTTTCGGCCGAATCCGCGGCCGGCGCCTATCCGGTCGAAGCTGTCGGCATGATGAACCGCATCGCCACCAAGGTCGAAACCGACCCGACCTATGCCGGCATCATCAACGCGCAGCGTTCGGAACCCGAGGCGACCGGGGCCGACGCCATTTCGCTGGCCGCTCGCGAGATCGCCGAGACGCTGAAACTATCGGCGATCATTTCCTACACCGCGTCCGGCACGACCGGGCTGCGCGCCGCGCGCGAGCGCCCACAGGTGCCGATCGTGGCGCTGTCGCCGATCCTCAGCACGGCGCGCCGCCTGTCGCTGCTGTGGGGCACGCATTGCGTGGTTTCGGAGGATGCTACCGACCTCGACGACATGGTCGACCGGGCCTGCCGGATCGCGCTGGAAGAAGGTTTCGGCAAGCCTGGCGACCGCGTCATCATCACGGCCGGCGTCCCGCTCAGGACACCCGGATCGACCAATATGCTGCGGATTGCGTATATCGGGTCTGAGACTCACTAACCGCTGAGGCTTGGTCTGCGAAGTCGGCGCTGACCTAGTCTAAGGCTGCTTGGCGACAGCAACGCAACTCATCGGCCCGGCGCGAGCTCGGCGTCGGGCACCTTGATGTCGGGGCACTTGCCGTCTTTGTAGGGGTCGCCGGCAATCCGGCCCTCCACGGCCTTGGCCAGCGCTTGTAGATCGACATCTTCGCCCGCGACCTTCCGGATCGCGCCGACCACGAGATCGGGTGCGATCCAGTCCGGCTTGTGGCCGAGATTGCGGACCCAAACCAGTTCGGCGCCGGGAATGTCGCGCTCGAGGCCGACGGAGTGGATCGTCGCGTAGACCACCTTGTCGCGGTCGCCCGAGATGACGACGGTCGGCGCCTTGATCTCCCGGTAAGCGGGAGAGGCGGCCCGGACATAGTCGTGGAGCTGGGCGACATCGCGGGCGTTGGCGCGAAAGGCGGATGGCCTGAGCACCAGCGGGATCGAGGCGTTCTGGAGGTAGAAGTCCGGCAGGGTGTTGGGGGAGAAGACGCAAGCCGTCGCATCGCCGATCCGCAGCATGCCGGCCGGATAGGCGAGCGTTTCGGAAAACAGCCAGCCGACCACCGGCATGGCGGTGAGCTTGTAGTACCAGGCGGTCGCGCCGCCCGGCCAGGGATGCGTGGCCGGTGACACGAAGACGAGACCCGCTGTTTTTTCTGGATGCTGGCGGGCGAAAGCCGTGGTGATCGCGCCGCCGAAGGAATGCGCAACGACAATGGCCTTTGCAATGCCGAGGCGGTCTATCAGCGCCGCGATCGTATCGGCCTGCGCGGCCAGAGTTTCGTTGTTGCCGCGCCGCGACCAGCCGAGGCCCGGGCGGTCGAGGAACAGCATCTCGGCGCGGCCCTCGAGCAGCGGCTTCAGCGGCAGCATCTGGTCCTTGAGGTTGGCGCTGGCGCCATGGATGAAGACGAGCGGCGTCAGGTCGGCGCCGGCAGGTGCCGGGATATGGGCATAATGGATGCGCGCGCCGTTGACCTCGGCGAACTCGCCGGCCGGCGGACTGCGTCGCTCGATCAGCCAGACGCCGGCGCGGGTGATGCCGGCCAGGGCAAAGAGGAGTGCGATGAGGAAGAGGAGCGCGGCGCCGATGAGGTTCATGCGGTGAGATACGAGGGCAGGTGAAGATCTGGTTCAGCGGTCAGGCGATCTTGACAGGTTGAGGCCGCGTTGGCAGCCGGAATCTGTCACGCTGCCGTGGTGCGCGCGAGCCGGAGGTCTCCGCCAATCGTCAACGCATGCCATCCGGCAACGGGAGCAGCCCGTCTGAACTTCCGTGCCGGGGCTAGTTCAGATTGATGTCGCGGCTTGCCGATCGCATCGACACGGAGAAGCCGGCCAGCACGTCGAACAGCGCGATGATCATCAGCGTGAAGAAGACTGAGTGCGCCGCGCCCTTCACCAGCAGGAACTCGACGAGAAAGGCGATGAAGACCAGCGTCGACAGAAGGTGATCCAGGATCGAGGCATTGGTCGTGCGCACCGATTTCGAGATCTCGACGAACAGAAAGATCAGCCCGATCAGCACCATCAGGTCGCCGAGCGTCATGGAGAAGACGCCGCCCGACATCATGCGGAAGGAGAACATCTCGGTCATCCAGGGGTCGTCGCCGCCGCCGAACAATCCGAGCAGGCCGAGATTGTAGAGGACAAAAGGCATGATCAGCAGCGGGATGGCACCGAACATCTGGGCGACTCCAATCAGGGCACCCCCTTTTGTAAAATCCGCGGCAAGCGCGCCGTCAAGGTTTTTCGCCGCGGCGACGAACACGCTGTAAGACCTAATGAAATAACGATGTCAGCCGGTTGCCGGCTGACATTACGTCCCCTCCAGGCGCGATCTCTGGAGGAGCCACCTCATGCCGACTTCGGCACCAGTCGGCGGACCGGCAGGGCGCCAAAACAAAAAGACCGGCCAGGGGCCGGTCTTTTGAAAGTCGCAAACCTTGGAAGCCTCTCAGCTTTCCTTCGGCTCCAGAACCTGGCGGCCGCGATACATGCCGGTCTTCAGGTCGATGTGGTGCGGGCGGCGCATCTCGCCGGAGTTCTTGTCCTCGACATAGGTCGGGGCCTTGAGGGCGTCGGCCGAGCGGCGCATGCCGCGCTTCGACGGAGAGGTTTTTCTTTTTGGAACGGCCATGGATATGCTCCACTACATGGTCAAAATGCCCCGGCAACCCTCGCGAAAGGGCCGCATCGAGGCCATAATCTGAGAAAGTCGGGTGCCTATACACGCCTTGCGCCGTTTTGGCCAGCGCTGGCCGCGAATTTTTTTGAGCCGGCGCCGCTTCGCTTGGATCAGGATGCCGTTTCGTCGAAACGCCGTCCTGGTCCAAGTCTTCGTTGGAGCGTGATCTTTTCCGAAAACCGGGTCCCACTTTTCGGGATCACGCCCTAATCCAGGCATCCGACATAGGCGCCGGACCGGCTGGCGCGCCGCTCGATCAGCGAGGCCAGCCGCCTCAGTCCCGGCCCGGGCTTCGCCGGATTGCGCGCGATCGGGTTGGGCAGGCTGACGGCGAGCAGGGCCGCCTGCCTGCGCGACAACTGCTTGGCCGAGACGCCGAAATGATGCCGGGCGGCAGCCTCGATGCCGTAGATGCCCGGCCCCCATTCGGCGATGTTGAGATAAATCTCCATGATCCGCCGCTTCGACATCACCGCATCGAAATA
>NZ_RZSB01000579.1:0-3874 GCF_004023285.1 Mesorhizobium sp. M2A.F.Ca.ET.067.02.1.1 | reverse complement strand
GCGTACAAGCTCACCCGCCCGTTCCGTTTGTGGATCATCGCGCAATCGAAGGATACGCCCATTGGGCGGGCCAGGAAGATTGGCGGCCGCACGCTTTATTCCAGCCTGCTGATCGTCTCGTTCGCGCTGGGCAGCGCCGGCGCGTTCATGTTGTTTGACTGGCCAATGCTTATCCGCGAGATCGTGCTGACCTTTCTGATGGCTGCGGTCGCCACAGCGGCTGTGCGCATGTATCTCGCAGCCCTGCTCGTCCCTTCCTTCATGCAGGTCGAGAACGCCGTCGAGGTTCGTGCTTTGCCGGTGACCAACGAAACGGCCGACCATTGGTTCTATTGGGTACCCAGGATCTTCGGCATCTTCGCCTTCTTCGCCGCCGCGTTCATCCTCTTGCCGGGTCTCGGCATTGATCAGGACGGAATGCTGGTGCTGTCGGTAGGTGCCGATTTCGTGCTGCTGCTGCTCTTTCTGATTGCCGTTTGGCGTCGGCCAAGAACACAGCGGAACGATGGGCACGGTCACACGGCAGCGACATGGTTTTTGACTGCTTACTTCGTCGTCCTGTTCCTGCTGCGCATCGCCGGCCTTCCCATATTGTTCTGGTTTACCTTCGCCGCATTCTTCCTGCCTTTCGCAATCGTCCTGACGCAGCGCGGGGTCAATTTCGTCCTGCGGCCGGGTTCGGAAGATGCCGGCCGGCCTACGATCCCGGCGGTCATGATCGCTGTCATCGATCGCGCAGTCCGGATGATCTTGATCCTGGCGGCGGCTTACCTTCTTGCGAGTGCCTGGGGTTTGGACATGCAATCGATGCAGGACAGCAACACGACGACCACTCTCATATTGCGCGGCTTGATCAATGTCATTGTCATTGCGCTTGCCGCCGATTTCGGCTGGTCGATCATCAAGGCATTGATCGAGAGAAAGCTGGGCATCGAAGCGCACGCGGTAATCAGCGACGAGGAGATGCCGGTCGTCGATCCGCAGCAGGCGCGGCTGCGCACGCTCTTGCCCATCATCCAAAACATTCTACTGGCAGTGATCGTCGTCATGGCGGTGCTGATGATGCTCGCCTCGGTCGGTATCCAGATCGGCCCCCTGATCGCCGGCGCCGGCGTCGTTGGCGTCGCTGTGGGTTTTGGCGCCCAAACCCTCGTCAAGGACGTGATCTCGGGCGTGTTCTATCTGCTCGACGATGCATTTCGTGTCGGCGAATACATTTCATCGGGTAGCTACAGGGGTACGGTGGAGAGCTTTTCGTTGCGCTCCGTAAAGCTGCGTCACCATCGTGGCCCGCTGTTCACGATCCCGTTCGGTGAACTCGGAGCCGTCCAGAACCAGAGCCGTGACTGGGTTACCGACAAATTCAACATCACCGTCGGCTATGACACCGACATCGAGTTCGCTCGCAAGCTGATCAAGCGGATAGGCCTGGAACTGGCGGAAGATCCAGAATTCAAGAACTGGGTGATCGAACCGATCAAGATGCAGGGCGTACAGGAGTTCGGTGAGTATGGCATCGTATTGAGGGTCAAGGTCACAACCAGACCGGGAGGTGCCTTCGCTATGAAGGGGAGATTCTTTTTACGCCTCCGCCAGGCCTTCAAGGAGCAGGGCATCGAACTGCCATTCCCGACCGTTCACGTCGAGGGGCTGCAGAGCCCACATGGGGCAGAGAATGCGCCGTTGCAGATCACACCCGAGTTGAAACTGGCCGTCGCGCAGTCGCACACCAACCGGCGTAGGAAAAAAGCCGGCACAACGGAGTAGGAAAGCTATGATACCTAATGCCGGCGATCGATGATATCGTCGGCTACCTCAATTGTGGAGCCGGGGGGTGGACACGTCCCGCAGTTGCACTTCTTAGTGCGGTCAAGCCATCGGCGCCGCGCCGCGCCGCTCGAGCGCGGTCTTGCGGATGATTTCCGCGATCTCCGGGCTGCTGCTGCACAGCATCTGGAAATCCGACGAGTGCAGCGATAGCAGTGAGACCGCCGTTGCGGCGCTGACGGTCGCCATGCGCGGTTCGCCGCTGATCAGCGCCATCTCGCCGAAGAAGGCGCCAGGGCCAAGCTCCACCGGATTTGGCGTCGCGACGCTGACGCGCCCCTCCACGACGAAGAACATCTGGTCACCGATCTCGCCATTGCGGCAGATCACGGCGCCCGCCGGCACGGTGCGAGGTCTTAACGCGCGCACGATCTCGACCAGCACGGCCGGTCCGAGCTTCTGAAACAACGGCACGGCGGCGACCAGTTGCCAATTACGGACAAAGTCCCCGCGACGGACTTCCTGATAGAAGCCGGTGGCAAGAATGCCGGCCCAGAGGGCGAAGATGCCGATGCCACTCATCATGACGGCCCCGGACAGGACGCGGCCGGCGAAGCTTTGCGGAATAGCGTCACCATAGCCGGTGGTAGACAGCGTGACCACCGCCCACCACATTGCCTGGGGGATGCTGCCGAACTTTTCCGGCTGGATGCCGCGCTCGATGACATAGCCCGCGAGCGCGACGCCGAACAGAACGACGCCGAAGAGCGTGGTGACGCCGATCAGATTGCGCGCTTCGTTGGCCAGGACTCTGCCCAGCACTGGGAAGAAAGTCGAGTCGCGCAGCGGTTTCAGGAGCCAGACAGCACAGTAGAGGCTCCGGTCGGGCGTGCCAACGAGCAGAAATGCGGCGAGTGGAACCAAGACCGCGAGTACATCGATGGCGATTGCCGGCGTCCTGTCCCGAACGCCTCCCGCCTCACGCTTAAGCAGCGTCGCGGCCATTTGCAGGAGATAGGCGCCCCAAATGGCAGCGAGTACTGCAGCCAGAGCCAGCCTGCTTCGTCCGGACATGTCCGGTATCGTGAGCCCAGCCACCGCCAAAAGCCCAGGCGCAGCCAGCACCGCGTTGAGCGGCGCGTAAATTCTTAAGAAAGGCAGTACCGACATTTTCTATGCCCGCGAGTGGCTGCTGCCCTCCAAAATAGGATGCCTTTGAGGCAAGCGTAAAGGTGCCTAGAGCCGCCACATTCGCACGCGACCTGTGCCACGCAATTCCGTTTCCCCAAGCGGCTCGCAAGCAAAATCGGGTGTGAGCAATTGGTGGGTTGCATCCGAAATACGGATTTCATCGGGCTCAGCGGCCTTTTGGATGCGTGCGGCGAGATTGACGGTGTCGCCCCACAGGTCATAGACAAACCGTCTTTTGCCTATGACGCCCGCCACGATCGGTCCGGAGTGAATTCCAATCCTGAGGCTTAGCGGTTCGCCTGCGAAGCGCTCGCGCCTGGCTGCCGCCCGTAGCTCGAGCGCATAATGCGCCAAGGCTTGCGCATGATCGGATCGCGCGGTGGGCAGGCCAGAGACCGCCATTACGCAATCGCCGATGGTCTTAATCTTTTCGCATCCATATTCTTCCGAGAGCATATCCGCCGACTTGAAGAAGTAATTCAGAATAGCGAGCGTGGGCGCGGCTCCGACGCTCCGCGCCTTTTCCGTAAAACCTACGATGTCGGCGAAGAGCACACTGACTTCCGCATGGTTGTCCGCAATCTGCTCATCCGCTTTCAGCCGCTCCGCGATCGACGCTGGAAGAATGTTGAGGAGCAGGGATTCGGCGCGCCGGTATTCGCGCGACAAGCCCTCCTGGCTCTCCCTTAACGCCTCGTTCGTCGATTGCAGCTTGGCATTGAGCTGGCGCTCCCTCTCCTGCAGGAGGGTCATTTCATAAGCCTTCTGCTGAAGCCGCTGCTGGTGGTCGCGTTCGGGCGTGGCGTCGAGAAACACCAGCCACACCGAGCTGCTGTCACCAAAGAGATGAAGGTCGGCGACGTGGCCGCCGGGCAGTTCCATCATCGGCATATGGAATGGAAGCTCCGGGCAAGGC
>NZ_RZSB01000578.1:0-3887 GCF_004023285.1 Mesorhizobium sp. M2A.F.Ca.ET.067.02.1.1 | reverse complement strand
ATCAAGCTCACCGGCTGGCTCGCTTGGTGGCTGTGGGGCATCGCCCACATCTATTTCCTGATCGACTTTCGCAACCGCCTGGCGGTCTCGCTTAGTTGGCTATGGATTTATCTTACAGGTCAGCGCAGCGCGCGGCTGATCACGCAGGGCGACGACGACAAGAGCTGATGCCCTTGGCGCCGCAGTCGAAGGCTTGGTGACCGGCCCGGAGAAGCGGCCCGGCGCAAAAAGCCGTGAACTCGAAGGACCGTGGCCGCTCCCACTCTGGTTCAAGCCGTCCACATGCGTTAGTTTTAGCCATGCGTTATGTAATCGTCATCGCAGCCATTGCCTTCTTCCTGATCTGGGATGGCCTCTACAATCATGGTCACTATCTCGACGTGACCGTGCGGGAAATGTCGCGCATCGTGCGCCAAGTCACCGGATAAGCCTTGCCGGTTGCATATCGCAGGCGCGACATCGTTGCCGGTTGACGCCCAGGCGTCGCTCCCACAAAAACACCGCTGAATCGACGATCACGGAGGTTGGCTTGATCCGGCACATCGTTTTCTTCAGCGTGCGGCGCAAGGAAGATGTCGAGGCCGTGCGCTCGGGCCTGCTGGCGCTGGGCAAGATTCCGCATTCCAAGCATTTCGAAGTGACGCTCAACACCAAGGTCGATCTGTTCTCCAACGCGATCGACGTGGTCGTCTATGCCGAGTTCGAGGACGAGGCGGCGCTTGCCGCCTACAAGGCGCATCCGATTTACGCCGACACGACCAGCAAGGTGAAGCCGATGCGCGAACTGCGCTATTCGGCCGATGTCGTCGCCGCAGCCTGAACCGGCGAAGCGCGCACTCTCGATCCGACGCCCTTGAACCGCGGATCGGAATGGGGCAAACCGCGCCGGCATGACCAAAAAATCCGCTCATCCGCTCGACCATCTCGTTCTGCCGGCACAGAACCTCGATGCCGTCCGCTCACGCCTGACGTCGCTCGGCTTTTTCTTCGCGCCCACGGGCATCCACCCCTTCGGCACGGAGAATTGCTGCGTCTTTTTCACCGACGGCACCTATCTGGAGCCGCTGGCGATCGGAAATGAACAGACGGCGGACCTCGCCATAAGCGAAGGCAATGTCTTCGTCGCGCGCGACCGTCTCTATCGTCAAACCCTTGGCGAGGAAGGTTTTTCCGCTGTTGTCTTCGGAACGGCCAATGCCGATGCCGATCATAGACGCTATGTCGAGGCCGGTCTTTCGGCCGGCGGGATGCTGAGCTTCTCGCGCGCCTTTACCGACGCGAACGGCAAAAGCGACATGGCTTCCTTCAAGCTGGCATTCGTATCCGACAAGGAGGCCGACGAGGCCTTCCTCTTCGCCTGCCAGCGCATCAACACGCCAAAGATCGATCGCACGGCGCTGCAGGCGCACGCCAATGGCGTGACGGGTATTCTCGAAATCATCGCCGTCAGTGACAGGCCCGCAGCCCAGATCGGATTGATCGCGACCGCCGCCGAAGCGGATGCGAGCGATGGCGACGCGGTGCGGCTGCCGAATGCGGTCCTCAGCGTTCTTTCGTGCGAAGACTATGGCTCGCGCTTTGGGCTGAAAGTCGCGCCATCGCCGAACCTGCGCTTCACGGCCATCGTTTTCTCGGTTCGCGACACGGCCGCCGCCAAGCAGCTGCTTGCGTACAACGCAGTCCGACACAACATGAGCGGCAATGATATCGTCGTTCCGCCGGCGCCCGGGCAGGGCGCCGCCTTCATCTTCCGGGAGATCCCATGAGCAAGCCCCTGGCGCCCAATTCATCGGTAACCGTCGGCAAGGTCGTCTTCGCCAACAATGCGCCGCTGTCGCTGATCGCCGGCCCGTGCCAGCTTGAATCGCGCCAGCACGCCTTCGACATGGCCGGCGCGTTGAAGGAACTGACGGACCGTCTAGGTATCGGCCTCGTCTACAAGACCAGCTACGACAAGGCCAATCGCACCTCGCTTTCGGCGACGCGCGGTGCCGGCCTCGATGCGGCGATGCCGATCTTCGACGATCTGCGCAGGGAGTTCGGGCTCCCGGTGCTGACCGACGTCCACACCGAGGAACAATGCGCCATCGTTGCGCCCCACGTCGATGTCCTGCAGATCCCGGCCTTCCTGTCGCGCCAGACCGATATGCTGGTCGCCGCGGCCAAAACCGGCAAAGTCATCAATGTGAAGAAGGGCCAGTTCCTCGCGCCCTGGGACATGAAGAACGTCGTCGCCAAGATCACCGGCTCCGGCAATGCGAACGTGCTCACCACCGAGCGCGGCGTCTCCTTTGGCTATAACACGCTGGTCTCTGACATGCGCGCGTTGCCGGTCATGGCCGAGATCGGCGCCCCGGTGATCTTCGACGCGACCCATTCCGTGCAGCAGCCGGGCGGGCAGGGCGGCTCTTCCGGCGGTGAACGGCGCTTCGTCGCGACGCTCGCGCGCGCGGCCGTTGCCGTCGGTGTGGCCGGTGTCTTCATCGAGACCCACCAGGACCCCGACAATTCCACGTCTTCAGATGGCCCTAACATGGTGCCTCTCAAGGACATGCCGGCGCTGCTGGAAAAGCTGATGGCCTTCGACCGCATCGCCAAGGGGCACTGATTGCGGCGACGGACCTCGCGAGGGCTTGTGGGAGCTGGCACTGCCTGGTCGACAGCAAGCAAAAGTCGGGAACCTTCACCCGCTCCTCTCATTGTCAATGCAGGCATTCAATCGAGAGGAGCACCACCATGACCACCCCGTCCGGGCACACCGAAGCCATTGCCGCCTCGCGCGTCATCGGCACGTCTGTCTACAACACCGAAGGCAAGAGCATCGGCAGTATCGAGGACGTGATGCTCGACAAGATGTCGAACGGCATCATGTTCGCCGTGATCGGCTTCGGCGGCTTCCTTGGCATGGGCGAGAAGTACCACGCCATCCCGTGGGCGACGCTTGACTATGACGAGGATCAAGGCGGCTACGTCGTCCCGTTCACCAAGGAGCAGTTGCAGGCCGCGCCCGCCTATTCGATCGAGGAACTGACCGGCGCTGACGGCGAGGCCGCTCGCGATGCTTCATTCCAGTATTATCACGTGAAGCCCTATTGGCATTGACCGCTAGATAGGTGCACTGAAAGCCAAAGGCCCCCGGGCAAAACCCGGGGGCCTTTGGCGTTGAACTACTGCGCCGCTTGGAGCGTCGACAATTCCACCGAGCTCTGCTGCGGTTTCTGGTCGTCGCACGACGTCAGGAACGCCGCCGCGATCAGGAACAAACTCACGATACCGCTCAACTGGGACATGGCGAAACTCCTCCTGTTTCGCCCCGCGCGAACGCGACCATAGACGAGAAGGCCACGCGATGCGCATGACTTATGATGACAGAAATTTGCGCTTCGTGAATCCGGCCCGCGGCAATAATTGCGGGCGCGCCGATTGCCTTTTGCGCCGCTTTGGCTAAGAGGGGCGCGACGCTTCAATCGATCAATCGGGGACATCGCAAATGACCGCCATCATCGACATTGTCGGGCGTGAAATCCTGGACAGCCGTGGCAATCCGACCGTCGAGGTCGACGTGGTGCTGGAGGACGGCTCGATGGGCCGCGCCGCGGTGCCATCGGGCGCATCGACCGGCGCGCATGAGGCGGTCGAGCTGCGCGACGGCGGGCCGCGTTATCTCGGCAAGGGCGTCCAGCGCGCCGTCGAAGCGGTGAACGGCGAGCTGTTCGAGGCGATCGGCGGCATGGAAGCCGAGAACCAGATCCATATCGACCAGACGATGATCGAGCTCGACGGCACCCCGAACAAAAGCCGCCTCGGCGCCAACGCCATCCTCGGCGTCTCGCTGGCGGTCGCCAAAGCCGCGGCCGAAGCCGCCGGCCTGCCGCTCTACCGCTATC
>NZ_RZSB01000577.1:0-3894 GCF_004023285.1 Mesorhizobium sp. M2A.F.Ca.ET.067.02.1.1 | reverse complement strand
GGGACGGCGCGGTCGCGATCGAGGTCGGGCCGGAGGCGCCGGTTGCGTTCACGCTTCATCTGCGCGTGCCGGCCTGGTGCCGCAAGGCGGCGCTTCGGGTAAACGGCAGGCTGGTCGATCTTGAGGCGGCGACGGTCGACGGCTATGCCGCGATCCGCCGCGAATGGCGCCAGGGCGACAGGGTCGAGCTCGACCTCGAAATGTCGTTGGCGCGCCTCTTCGCCAATCCGCAGGTGCGCCAGGACATCGGCCGCGTGGCGCTGGCGCGCGGCCCGCTGGTCTATTGCGTCGAGGAAACCGACAATGGCGGTGGGCTGCACCGCATCGCCCTGCCGCGCGAGGCACGGTTGGAGGCCCACAGGGAGCCGAACCTGCTCGGCGGCGTCGTCACGCTTTCGGCCATCGGCAGCAGGGCCGAGACGGAAAGCTGGGGCGCCGATCTCTATCGTCCCGAGCCGCCGGCGACTGAGGCGACCAAGCTCAAGGCGGTTCCCTATTTCGCCTGGGATAATCGCGACCCCGGCGAGATGCTGGTCTGGCTGAGGGAAGGGTAGGGCACGCTGGCCGGGCTTCCCCGTATGACGAGTGAGCCCTCCTCATCGAGGTGCAGTCCTACCGAGGATCGGCTATTGGCGCGGACAGAGCCGGTGCCTCCATCGGCGGAACATGCGTGTCGATGTTCATGCTCACTTCCGTCACCAGCTTGCGGCGAAGGGCCGTGACATAATCGTGCGGTTCCTTCGGTGACATCACGAAGGCTTGTGAACCGCCGATGACGGATCGGGCAAAGTAGGAGGCCAGCGGCTGGCGGGGGGCCTCGTCATCCGCCGGTATGGCGATCGCGTTGATCGTGTAGCCCTTGGCGATCGCGTTCTCCCGGCTCGGCTGGACGGGCAGCCCGTCATTGTTCTCGCCATTGGAAGAGATATCGATCACCTTCTTCATGGCGGTCCCGGGGAACTCGTCGAGCAGAAGGCCTCCGACATCGATTGCCGTAGAAACCGAAGTTCCGCCCCTGCCTCGACGCATATGGCCGGTGTCGCCTGTCTTGCTGATCACCGACGCGGCGGCCTTGGCATCGTCCAGTCCGCAGATGCGCGTCCATGGCAGCACGGTGCGCGAGCGACCGGGGCTCGACCATTCGAAATAGGCCACGCCGATGCAACCGAGATAGTTCTGGGAGATGGCGCGGATGATTTCCGGCGAGGTGAGCGCTTTGGCATGGCCCTCACGCTGCAGGTCGGCAATCTTCGGATCAATCGAAGAGGAGAAGTCCACCGCGAAGACGACGGCGACGTCAACCTGCATCGACGGCGGATCTATGTTGGTTGCGTCTGCGGCAGGTCCCCAAAGGACCGCGGCTGGCAGTGTCGCCAGCATCGCCAATGAAAGCGCACGCCTTGCCCCTTTGCCATCGGAGCCCGGTGTCCTGTGAAGACCGTCCACCATCTTACCCTCCATCTCGATACAGGTCGTTTTCCACGCAACGCGGTCTCGGCCGTTGAGACCGGCGTGGGCCGTCGCCGCAAAGGTCAGCGGATTGTCTCCTTCCAACCTGCATTGACGACGATGAGCGTCGCCCGACCGGCCAGGCGCCTGCTGGCAATGCCGCGTCGGCTCTGCCTGGACTGGCTCGCAAGGACGCCGTCGACGTTCGGTTCGACATCGCGACCGACAGGATCGATCCGAGGATGATCGCCGCGCCGAGCGCGCCTGCCGGAGAAGAACGCTCGCCAAGGAAGATCGCCGCGCCCAGGGCGCCGAAGACGCTTTCCGCGCTGACGATCACCGCGGCGTGGCTGGCCGAGGTGAAACGCAGGGCGGCGGTCTGGATGCCGAAGGCGGCCGCGGTCGAGAAAACCCCGAGCACCACCAGTTCGGGACCGGCCTCGGAAGCCGCCGACAATGACAGATTGCCTTGCACCGCCCCGAGCGGCAGGGCTATCGCGGCGGCTGCAAGGAACTGCGCCGCGGCGGCCGTGAAGGGGCGCGCATAGGCATGCATGTGGCGCCCGAGCTCGACCGTCCACAGCGCATAGCAGCCCGCCGAGAGGAGGGCGGTGAGCTCGCCGGCGCCGAAACCGGTAATCCCGCCCGACAACAGCAGGCAGCCCATCACCGTCGATCCGGCGGCGGCGACGAGACCTGCCTTCGGACGTTCACCCATGAGCAGCCAGGCGGCCAGCGGCGTGATCACCGTTGCCGTGCTTACGAAGAAGCTTGCATTGGTGACGCTGGCGCCGAGATAGCAGAGCTGTTGCAGCATGATGGAAATGGCAAACAGCACCACCACCCGGGCCAGGCTGGCGGAATGTGCGGCATCGGCCGGCGCTCGCCTTTCCGTCAGGACGAAGGGCAGCACCAGCAGCCCGCCGATCAAGCAGCGCAGCCCGACTGCGCTCAGTGCGTCGAGATGATCGAGCACCGTCTTTTGCGCCACGTTTCCGAAGCCCCAAAGCGCGGCCGCAAACAGAAGCAGCAGATTGGCCGTGACCTTTGACATTCGCCGCACCCCCGGGCCGGAACCACGCTGCGGGTTCAGTTACCCTTAATTCAGCAGCGTCTAAATGAACTGCGTCACGGTAACGCTTGGGTGGCGTCGCGCTGGAGCTTGCGAGGCGTTAGTTTTGAGTTAAAATTTCAATAGGCTGGGGAGCCGTTGAGCAATGCAAAATGCGGAAAGCCGTGCTGCAGGTCGGATTTTACTTTTCGGCGGTTTCCAGCTTGAAAAGGAGGCTGGTGGCACAATTTGGCTCACCGGTAAGCGCGGCCCCGCAATTCTTGCGTATCTGGCTCGCTGCCCGGGCATGGCGGCGCCGCGCGAGCGGCTGGCCGATTATCTATGGACCGACAGCGACAGTGGACACTCGCGCAACAGCCTGCGGCAAACGCTCAGCGTCCTGCGCCGGGATCTGGCGCGACACGGCTTGGATATCATCTATTCCCACAAGGACCTGATCGGTCTGAGGCCGGAAGCGGTGCGGGTCGATGTCGACGAGTTTGAAACCGGCCTGTCGGCCCGTTCGGCCTCGGAACTCCAGGCTGCGTTGACTCTCTACAATGGACCGTTTCTCGACGGCTTTCATATCGGCACCAACGTTTTCGACGATTGGGCGGCGTCCGAACGCGAAAGGCTGCAGAGCCGCGCGCTTCAGTCGCTGGAAAAGCTCGCCCGTCTCGTGGACGCCGAAAGCGGCTTGGCTGTTGCTGATCGAATGGTGTCCATGGAGCCGACGCGGGAGGAATCCTATCGGCTGAAGATGGAACTGCTACTTGCATGCGGTCAGCGCGACAAGGCGTTGCGGACCTTCGAGACTTGCAGAAACGTCTTGAGGAAGGAGTTCGGTGTCGACGTCAGCGCGGAGACGCGAGCGCTCTGGCAATCGCTGCTTTCCTCCACCGAGCCATCGTCAAACCTTCAGACGGCCAATGGAGCTATCGCCGGTCAGCGCTCGGGACGCCCATCCATCGTCGTGGCCGACATCGTCAATCTGACGGGACAGCGTGGTGACGACTTCTTCGCCAAGGGTCTCGTTCACGATATCACCACGGCGCTTTCCGAGGTGGCCGACTATATCGTGCTTTCGGCCCTCCAGAAAAACGGCGAAGAACCGAGGGCGCCGGCTGGCGTGCGGGCGCGCTATACGCTCAAGGGCAGCATCCAGAGGTCCGGAGACGAGCTCAGGGTGAACATCCAGCTTGTCGACGCCGCTGATGGACGCAATGTCTGGGCGCAGAAATTCGACGACCACTCGGAGAACGCGCTCGCTTTCCAGGACAGGATCGCGCAGTCGGTCGTGTTGGCAGTCAGCCTTGAGCTTCAATTGACCAACTGGAAGGTTCGCGACAAGAGCCCGCCCGGTCCTCCAGAAGTGCGCCGGCTGGTGAACGAAG
>NZ_RZSB01000576.1:0-3896 GCF_004023285.1 Mesorhizobium sp. M2A.F.Ca.ET.067.02.1.1 | reverse complement strand
CCCGCGCCCTGCGACCATGCCGTCCGACCAGGCCGGCACGAAGGCGAGCGTCAGGTAGGCGCCGGCGCCTACCTGACGCTCGCCTTCGTGCCGGCCTGGTCGGACGGCATGGTCGCAGGGCGCGGGTGGATCGCGGTCTCGCTCGTCATCTTCGCCGGTTACCGGCCGGTCAACGCCGTGCTCACGGCGCTGCTGTTCGGCCTCATCACGTCGATCGGCTTCGTCGGTCAGGCGCGCAACTGGCCGGTTGCCGCCCCGTTCCTGTCGATGCTGCCCTATCTCGGCACCATCGCGCTGATGATCGTGCCGGTGCTTGCCTGGCAGAAAGTGCGCCGCCTGATGGCCGCGCCGGCCGCTCTCGGCGAGCCGTTCTACCGCGATGTACGCTGATGGGCGGCCGATGACGACGCTTCTGGTCAAGAACATCGATCATCTCGCGACGGTCGACGACGCGCGCCGCGAGATTTCGGGCGGCGCGCTGTTCGTCCGCGACAATGTGATCGACAAGGTCGGCACGACGGCCGAACTCGCAGGGTTTGAGGCCGATGCGGTGCTCGACCTCTCCGGCCATGTCGTCATGCCGGGCATGGTGAACACCCACCACCACATGTACCAGAACTTGACGCGCGTCATGGTGCAGGACGACGAGCTGATGGTCTGGCTGAAGACGCTCTATCCGATCTGGGCCGAGCTGGACGACGACGCTATTTATGTCTCCGCGCGGGTCGCCATGGCCGAGCTCATTCATTCCGGCTGCACGACCAGCTCGGACCACCTCTATATCCTGCCCAACAACTGCACGCTGGATTCGACAATCGAGGCGGCGCGCGAGATCGGCCTGCGCTTCCATGCGGCCCGCGGAGCCATGTCGCGCGGCGAGAGCCAGGGCGGACTGCCGCCGGACTACTGCGTGGAGAAGGAAGACGCCATCCTCAAGGATGCGGAGCGCCTGATCCACACCTATCACGACGCGTCGCGCCACTCGATGGGCCGCATCGTGCTCGCGCCCTGCTCACCCTTCTCGGTGACGCCGGAGCTGATGCGCGACGCGGCCGCGCTGGCGCGGCAGCATCCCGGCGTGAACCTCCACTCGCATCTGGCGGAAGAGCTGTTCGAGGAGAAGTACTGCCACGAGATCTATGGCATGCGGCCGGTCGAATTCGCCGAATCCGTGGGCTGGCTCGGCGATGACGTCTGGTTCGCCCACTCAATCTTCATGACGAGCGGCGAGATAGACCGCTTCGCCGAGACAGGCACGGGCGTGGCGCATTGCCCGTCGGCCAATATGCGCTGCGGACAGGGCATCGCGAAAGTCCGCGAAATGCTGGACAAGGGCGTCAAGGTCGGCCTCGGCGTGGACGGCTCCGCCTCCAACGACACGTCCAACATGTTCATGGAGGCGCGGCTCGCGCTGATGCTGCAGCGCGTCGCGCCGCACCACTACCTTTCCGAGAAGCCGGGCGGGCGCGGCGGCTTCGGCGGCACCCCGACGGCGCTTTCGGCACGCGAGGCGCTGGAGATGGCGACGCGCGGCGGGGCGGCGCTGCTCGGCCGCGACGACATCGGCCATCTCGCGCCTGGCATGAGCGCCGACTTCATCGCGGTGAAGCGCGACCAGCTCGGCCTGTCCGGCACCGAACGCGACCCGCTCGCGGCGCTCGTGCTTTGCGGGCCCTTCCGCGTCGACTATTCCTACATCAACGGGAAATCATCGGCAAGGGCGCGTTCCGGTCCTTCGACGTCGAGAAGGCCCTTGCCGACCACCGCGCAGTGATGAACAGGATATACAACCAGTAGAGGGAGACGGGCATGGCCATGCAAGCCGAGAAGGCTGCTCTCGACCAGTGGTACTGCATAGAGGCGCTGGACGACATTCCGGTCGGCGCGATGCGCAACAGGCTGCTGGGCGTCGATCTCAGCGTCAGCCGCGATGCCGGCGGCAAGGTTGTCGTCACGCGCGCGGGCGACAGCGAGGCTTTGCCGATACGCGAACGCTACGGCTATTTGTGGGCGACGCTCGGCGCGCCCGAACGCGACGTCCTGCCGATCCCCGAGACGCAAGAGGACGACCGGCGCTGGGTGATCTGCGGCGCGGTCTCGGTCAGGGCCTCGGGGCTCAGGATCGTCGAGAACTTCCTCGACATGGCGCATTTCCCCTTCGTCCACACCGACATCCTCGGCGCCGAGCCGCACACGGAGGTGCGGCACTACACGACCGAAATCCGTCGCGACGTCGACGAGGTCTGGGCGACCAATTGCGAGTTCTTCCAGCCGCAGGCGGCGCTGTCCGCGACCGGAGGCATCATGACGCAGTACATGTACCGCGTCGCCAATCCCTTCGCGGTCATGCTCTACAAGACATGCCCGAACTCGGCGAACCGCTGGGACGTCATCTGCCTGTTCGTCCAGCCGGTCGAGCCGGACCGCTGCCGGGCTCATCCGGTGATGTTCCTGATCGATGACTTCTCGACGACGGCAGCACTCGTCCAGTTCCAGCAGCTCATCTTCCTGCAGGACCGGATCATTTTGGAGAACCAGCGGCCGCGGCTTCTGCCACTCGAGCCCCGCGCCGAAATCCCCACCCGCGCGGACGCCTCCTCGGTGGCCTACCGCCGCTGGCTGAAGGAAAAGGGCATCGTCTACGGCACCACGGCCATGGCCGCCTGAGCGGCTGCCTGGCCGCGCGAAGGCAACATGACCGACCTCAAGGGTAAGACATTGCTCGCCTCCGGCTTCCACGCGCCGGAGCGCGGCAGCATAGACGAGCTTCGCGACGCGCTGATCGCGGTTCGCGAGGACGGCGTCATCGCCTCCGTGCTGAGGCCGGGCGACGAAGCCTATGAGGCCGCCGTCGGCGCGGCGGCCAGGGCAGGGACGCTCGTCCGGCTGCCGAAGGGCCACTATCTGCTGCCCGGGCTTGTCGACCTGCACGTGCACGCGCCGCAATACCCGCAGCTCGGCCAGGCGCTTGACGTGCCGCTGGAGGTCTGGCTGCACAAGTACACCTTTCCGCTTGAGGCGCGTTACGCCGACGTCGCGTTTGCCCGGCGCAATTACGGCCTGCTGGTCGAAGACCTGCTCGCCAACGGCACGACGACCGCGCTCTATTTCGCCACCATCCACCGCGACGCGACCCGCATCCTCGTCGACGCCTGCCTAGAGCGCGGCCAGCGCGCCCTGGTCGGCAAGGTGGTCATGGACAACGCCGACCAGTGCCCCGACTACTATCGCGACGCCTCCGCGCAAGCGGCGGTCGACGGCGCGGCCGAGCTGATCGACTATGTCCGCGCGCACCCGGACAACGGGCACGGCCTGGTCCGTCCGGTGGTGACACCGCGTTTCATCCCCGCATGCACGGATGCCTCGCTCGTCGAGCTGGGAGCGCTCGCGAAGAGCTGCGGCTGCCATGTGCAGACGCATTGCTCGGAGAGCGACTGGGAGCATGGCTACGTGCTGGAGCGGTACGGCGTGACCGACACCGCGGCCCTCGACCGGTTCGGGCTGCTTGGCCGATTGAGCGTGCTCGCGCATGCCAACTTCATCACGCCGGACGACATGGACACGATCCGGGTGCGCCGTTCGGCGGTCGCCCACTGCCCGCTCTCCAACGCCTACTTCGCCAATGCGGTCTTTCCGCTGAAGGCAGCGCTGGAGAAGGGGCTCAATGTCGGGCTCGGAACCGACATTTCGGGCGGGCCGAGCGCCTCGCTCTTCGACGGCATGCGCGGCGCGGTCATGGCATCACGCATGCTGGAGACCGGCACCGACCCCGACGTGCCGCCGGAAAAGCGGAGCAGCCGGAGGGCCGCGCGGATCGATTTCCGCGACGCCTTCCACCTCGCAACCGCCGCGAACTGCCCGACCGGCAGGTCGAGCGCGGTCCCGCCCGCGGCGGG
>NZ_RZSB01000575.1:0-3896 GCF_004023285.1 Mesorhizobium sp. M2A.F.Ca.ET.067.02.1.1 | reverse complement strand
GCGTCTCGGCGGCGACCTCGTCCAGGCCGACGCCTTCGATCAGCGTCGCGGTGCCGGTGAAATACTTCTCGACGAAATCGGACTTCAGCCCGATGGCGTCGAAGATCTGCGCGCCGCAATAGGACTGGTAGGTCGAGATGCCCATCTTGGACATCACCTTGAGGATGCCCTTGCCGATCGACTTGATGTAGCGCGAAACCACCTCGTATTCGTCGACCTCGGCCGGCAGTTCGCCGCGCTTGTGCATGTCGAGCAGCGTGTCGAAGGCAAGATAAGGGTTGATCGCCTCGGCGCCATAGCCGGCGAGGCAGCAGAAATGATGCACCTCGCGCGGCTCGCCGGATTCGACGACGAGGCCGACCGACGTCCGCAAGCCTTTGCGGATCAGGTGGTGGTGAACCGCCGCCGTGGCCAGAAGGGCTGGAATGGCAATGCGGTCAGGCCCGACCTGGCGGTCCGACAGGATGATGATGTTGTAGCCGCCGGCGACCGCCGCCTCGGCTCGCTCGCAAAGCCTATCGACGGCGCCGTGCATCCCGGCGGCGCCCTCATTTGAGCCATAGGTGATGTCGAGAGTCTTGGTGTCGAAACGGTCCTCCGTGTGGCCGATGGAGCGGATCTTTTCGAGATCGCCATTGGTCAGGATCGGCTGGCGCACCTCGAGCCGCTTGCGGCGCGACGTGCCGACCAAATCGAAGATGTTCGGCCGCGGCCCGATGAAGGACACCAGGCTCATCACCAGTTCCTCGCGGATCGGGTCGATCGGCGGGTTGGTGACCTGCGCGAAATTCTGCTTGAAATAGGTGTAGAGCAGCTTCGACTTGTCCGACATGGCCGAGATCGGCGTGTCGGTGCCCATCGAGCCCACAGCTTCCTGGCCGGTGGTAGCCATCGGCGCCATCAGAAGCTTGGTGTCTTCCTGCGTGTAGCCGAAGGACTGCTGGCGGTCGAGCAGGCTGACATCCTTGCGCAGCGCGCGCGGCTCGACCGGCTTGAGGTCTTCCAGGATCAACTGCGTGTTGGCGAGCCAGGTCTTGTAGGGATGCCTGGTCGCGATCTCCGACTTGATCTCCTCGTCGGAAACGATGCGGCCCTTGGCAAGATCGATCAGCAGCATGCGGCCGGGCTGCAGCCGCCACTTCTGCACGATCTTTTCCTCCGGCACCGGCAGCGCGCCGGCTTCCGACGCCATGATGACGCGGTCGTCGTCGGTGACGATGTAGCGCGCCGGGCGCAGGCCGTTGCGGTCGAGCGTGGCGCCGATCTGGCGACCGTCGGTGAACACCACCGCCGCCGGACCATCCCACGGCTCCATCAGCGCCGCATGATACTCGTAGAAAGCCTTGCGGTCGGCATCCATGAGCTTGTTGCCGGCCCAGGCTTCCGGTATCAGCATCATCATAGCGTGGGTGAGCGAATAGCCGCCCTGGAACAGGAACTCCAGCGCGTTGTCGAAGCACGCCGTGTCCGACTGGCCCTCATAGGAGATGGGCCACAGCTTCGAGATGTTGTTGCCGAACAGCTCGGAATCGACCGAGGCCTGGCGCGCCGCCATCCAGTTGTTGTTGCCGCGCACGGTGTTGATCTCGCCATTATGCGCGACCATGCGATAGGGATGCGCCAGCTTCCACGACGGGAAGGTGTTGGTCGAGAAGCGCTGGTGAACGAGGATCAGCGCCGTTTCGAAGCGCGGATCCTTGAGGTCCTTATAATAGGCGCCGACCTGGTAGGCCAGGAACATGCCCTTGTAGACGATGGTGCGCGCCGACAGCGACACGCAATAGGCGCCGATGTCCTTGTTGTCGTTCTCGGCATAGATGCGGCCCGAGATCACCTTGCGCAGCAAGTAGAGCCGCGCCTCGTACTCCTCGTCATCCGGAATGTCGGCCGTGCGGCCGATGAACACCTGCCGGTGGAAAGGCTCCGAGGCCACGATATCGGGCGCCTTCGACAGCGACGAATTGTCGACCGGCACGTCGCGGAAGCCGATGAGCGGCAGCCCTTCCGACTGCGCCGATTCGGCGATGATCTCCTCGATATGGGCGCGAAGCGCCGCGTCCTGCGGCATGAACCAATGGCCGACGCCATACTGGCCGGCCGGAGGCAGTTCGACGCCTTTGGCGGCCATTTCCTCACGGAAGAAAGCGTCCGGAATCTGCACCAGCACGCCGGCGCCGTCGCCGACCAGCGGATCAGCGCCGACGGCGCCGCGATGGGTGAGGTTTTCCAGCATCGCCAGACCGTCCTCGACGATCCGGTGCGACTTCACGCCCTTCATATTGGCGATGAAGCCGACGCCGCAGGCGTCATGCTCGTTGCGCGGATCGTAGAGGCCCTGCGCGGTCATGCCGGTGCCAGTTCGCAGCTCTTTGGCCAGGACGGTATTTTTAACGGCTGCCGCTTTCGTCTGCGCGGCCTGGCCGTAGATCGCAGATGGCGTCAGTTCCGTCATCGTCCTATCCTCCGTTCTCCACCTTGGCCCCGACTGTCTCAGGGCGCTGGTTTGCCTTGGGAAGCACAAGGCTTCCCCTTGATCCTTGCTGCACGTCTCGCGAAATCCATCGAACCATACGGCTATACGCCCGGTTCGCATCCGGTATCGTACAGGCCAGAGCCGGGCCGTCTACCCGCCGCTCGCGACAATGGCCGGAATGGCAGCAATGATACGCCAGTCCAGCCTGTTTTGTGCGACAAAATAAGACAGCACTACTGTCCTAAATTTTTTATGGCAGAAATCAGGGACCTATACAAGACCGATTCACAAAAAACTTGGGCGCGACGCGACACAAAATTTCGTGACGAACACTGGAAACGCAAGCTTTGGTCCGGGCTTTCGAGGCGATGCGCTGGCTTCACCGCTTTGCCGGCGATTGGCCCTTGCGCTTCTCCCGCTGAAGCGGTCAAGTCCCGCCGCTTCTGCCAATCACGATACGGACCTCTCGATGTTCTTTGCTTCCGACAACTGGGCGGGCGTCCATCCCGACATTTCGGCCAACCTGGCGCGCCACGCCGACGGCGTTGCCACCGCCTATGGCGACGGCGATCTGGACCGCGCCGTCTATCGCCGCTTCAACGAGATTTTCGAGCGCGAGGTGGAAGTCTTCTTCGCCGCGACCGGCACCGCGGCAAACGCGCTTTCGATGGCCGCGTTGAACCGTATCGGCGGCATCGCGCTTTGCCACTCCGAAGCGCATATGAATGTCGACGAGTTCGGCGCGATGGGTTTCTACACGGGCGGCGCGCGCATGGCGCCGGTTCCCGGGCCGTTGGGGCGCATCAATCCGGAAGCGCTCGACCGGGCTATCAAGCGCTATTCGCAGGATCTGGCTCCCGCCGGTCAGCCGATGGCGGTCACCATCACCCAGGCGACCGAGGTTGGCACCGTCTACAGCGCCGACGACGTCAAGGCGGTCGCCGAGGTCAGCCGCCGCCACAAGCTGCCGGTGCACATGGACGGCGCGCGCTTCGCCAATGCGATTGCCGCGACCGGCGTCAGCCCGGCTGAAATGACCTGGAAGAGCGGCGTCGACCTCATCTCCTTCGGCGCCACCAAGAATGGCTGCTGGATGGCCGACGCCGTGGTGATCCTCAATCCGGACGTCGGTAAGGACCTGCGCCTGCAGCGTCAGCGCGCCGGGCAGACCTTCTCCAAGGCGCGATTCATCTCGGCCCAGTTCGAAGCCTATCTCACCGACGACCTGTGGCTGAGGATGGCCGGGCACGCCAATCAAATGGCAGCGCATCTGGCCGAGACGATCGAGGATGCACCGGCGGGCAGGCTCGCCTGGTTGCCGCAAGCCAACGAGGTCTTCGCGATCCTGGACCGCGCCACGGCTGAAAGGCTGCGGGCGGCCGGCGCCAAATTCCATGAATGGGGCGTGCCTTCAGGATTCGAG